>NZ_JRFE01000037.1 GCF_000756305.1 Myxosarcina sp. GI1 | reverse complement strand
AAAGCCATCAACGAATATACCTTTGAATGGCTGACACACTTTCATGAAACTTACAGCGTCAAAGATTTTACTTCTGTTTTTGAAATGTTTATTCAGCCCAACCCTTAAAGCTTGCCGTCAGCCCGCCACACATAAATACGATTCTGCTCTGGATAATAACCTCTGGAGACTAACCAATCAAAATAATAAGTTTCGTGGGGTTTATTCATGATTTGGCGATCGCTATGAATATATTCATTACCAATAAAAACATAGGTTACGCCTTTATTTAAAATTTCCTCCTCATCTGGAGCATATTTATGACCTGCATCGATATCTTCTGGATCTTCAGTCTTTAAAGTTGCCCAAGAGGTTATTACCGTCTCTGGCTGGTATTTCTCAATTGCTGCGATCGCGTCAAGATTTTCTACTTCTGGTGGTGGATTAGTTGAAGGTTGATTGAGTATTTCATGGACTAACTTTACTGCTGGTATCTGCTCTGAGTAGTTATCTACTCCTACAATTCCCAAGTGATGATACAGATAGTTATTACCCGCACCGATTTCTATGGCTAACCTGAGATTAAAGTTGTCCTTGAACCATATAACTAGTTCGATGGTGGGTAGTTGATAGATAGCCCGACAGATGCACCATACTCTTAAATCGTCATTATTAAGGCTGTGATAGAACTCGGCAGGAAAAAGTTTGATAATTCCTTGTTCATCCATGAGAAGGCGATCGTACTTTTCTAAAAACTCTTGGATTTCAGGAGGAAAAATCATATTTGGCAAAGCTTTTTCATTACTTTAGAACAAATTCTGCACCCTTCTACTTTCTTTTGTTTTTGCGTAAAAAGCGTTTTGTCGCCATCCCATTTGGCTTATCTTTACCAAAATATTTCTCACTACGATAGCGCAACCAAATTCTTAACTGTTGTGGAATTTGCTCTTTTTGTTCTGGTGTCAAAGTCTCATAAAGTACCAATGCCTTTTCTCTTTCTCCTCGGCAAGCAGCATTATTATGGGCATCCCAATAACTCCGCGCTACCCTGATGCGCCTACATACTTCTTTGACTAATTCCTTGCCCTTTAGTTCTTTATTTTTCTTCTTTTTGGCAACCAAACGATCCTCTTTTTTAAAAATGCTGGAGCTTCGTCAATTTTAACGCGAGGTAGATAAATCTTGTCATTCCCTGTGAACGAGACTTATTACATTACTGCACCACCTCGCATTGCTTTTTAATTGCCTTTATAAGAAAGTTTTCGATATAAAATCCTATATCAATTGAACCATCTTCATAACCCCACCACGTTGAATTAATTATCTTTCCTCGACTATCTCTAGCAACAAATTCCCAATCGGCAGGAGGAATAAACTTCTGCTCTATCTGTAAGTCTTGGTATTGACAAACTGTATTTCTGTCAGACTTACTGATGATGCTGACGGGATAGGGGTAAATTCTTTTCTTTGCTCCAGCCTGACAATAGCTGTCATGTACCAACCACTTAACCAACTCCTCCTCTGTCTTTTTGTAGGTAACTGCATTGCAGTCTAGGCTTACGTCAATCATTGGTTGCAACGTGTCGTAAGCTTCTTGCGCGGCAACAATAGTTTCAAAGAGGATGGTTGTGGTGGTCATAGTAGGGCGATCGCTACTCAATTTTTATCTAAGAGTTTGATTAGCCCAAAGAATAAACTCCTCAAGAGAAAGAACCTGAATGTTTTTGTTAGCTGCTCCATCGGGTAAATAACGTTTTTCTTGTACTACTCTTTTTAACCAAGGAATCGTCCCTTTTTTCATCCCGCCACCAACTGCAATGATAATAATGTTAAGTTCGGGCATCGCTTCAATACAGTTGAGATATAGGTAGGGAAACTTCTCGTCAACTGACCCACTTGCTTGCTGCCACTTACATTCAATTCGATGATTGAGATTGTAACGTTCGGACTGAGCAAGAAACTCGGTATATCCTCGATGACCGTAGATAGTCGTATAGGGAACGTGCTTTAAAAGAATTTCAGAGCCATACTTATCTGGCTTTTTCTTCCAATCACTATATTTAACTATTTCAAAGCCTCTCGCTTCAAAGGTGGGAATAATGGTTTTTTCGAGAACTCTTCCCTGTTGATTGGCTGTGCCACCCTGCGTCGGAGATGGTTCGGTCATAACTGTTAAACTAAAAAGCTTCTTGGTCGTGCTTTACTATTTTTCCCTTTAATAATTAGTAACTATCACTTCGGGAATTTTGCCTCGCTTGTTTCCTTTAGAATTAATCGCTCTGGTCGCATAGACAAACTCAACTTTGTAATCTTTGTAGAGGTCGAGAATTAACGGAGCATTAGAATTAGAAACCATAAATCGTACTCCTTTGTCATTGAGGCGATCGCAGAGGTCGCGCAGACTTAGCTGCATCTCCCCATCAAACCCTTTCTGACTGTATCCCGTAAAATTCGACGTAGCGTTCAATGGTGCATAGGGAGGATCGAAGTAGACAAAATCTCTATCGGTAACTAGCTTTTCAACTTTGAGAAACGAGCCAGTAATTATCTCTGCTTTTTGAAGTGCTTGGCTACAGGCTCTTAAGTTAGTCGCGTCAACAATTTTAGGATTTTTATAACTTCCCATAGGAGTGTTAAATTCACCTTTGGAGTTGACGCGATACAGTCCGTTAAAACAGGTCTTATTAAGATAAATTAGTCTGCTGGCTCGTCGAACATCTGACCAAAACTTGTATTCTTCAGTGCGATCGACATCTCGAATCTGGTAGTAGTAGTCTTTCTCGTAAATGTGTTGTTTGAGATCGGTAATTAATTCATCAGTTTTATACTTAATTACCCGATAAACGTTAGTTAGCTCCTCGTTGATGTCAATTAACGTAGACTGCTCTGGTTGCAGATGAAAGAATAATGCTCCACCGCCAATGAACGCTTCAAAGTATCGCTCGAAATTGTCTGGTAATCGCGAGGTCAATTCTGGCAGCAGTTGAGTTTTACCTCCAACCCATTTAACAAAAGGTTTTGCTTGAGTATATTTATCTATTTCTCTGATTTTCAACTGATGCGATCGCATTCCTTAATAATGACTGCCGAGGATTATAGATAGTTTACTTTGCTAATTGAGAGCAGCATCAACCGAACAATTGTAACACCCTGGTTTTTGGGTTGAGAAGCGATCGCCAACATTTAATATACTTAGTTACTTTAAAAAAATTCAATAGTGAGATAAGCTGGCGATCATCGTCTCATACTTAAGAAGATCGCTTTGAGCGTAATGAAATCAAAGAATTTATTTGTAACTGAGAGTAGTTCATGTTAACCGATGGGCAGAAAGAAGTACGAGAGGTTATCAAGAGTTTCCTAAAAGAATATGAAAATCTTCAAAAGAGAGAAGCTGAACCTAAAGAGTTTTTAATTTTATATATAAGAGTTAGAGAAGCATTTTGTTCAAGTAGCTTATGAATAATGAAGGAGGACAAATTTCCATACTTGGGTTAAAGCTTCATAAAACGACCGCTTAAAGCGTTCATATTCTACATCTAGGATTTGCCATTAATTTATAAGTAATCTCGGAAGTACATCTATATCTAGTAAAAATTACTTTTATTTAACTATTGGCGATCGCTCATCTACGATACAATAAATCCCGATCCTCGCAATCGCCCAATGTCATGCCGATAGATTCGAGACTTTACCCCGACAACTGGAAAGAACTAGCTCTGACAGTGAAAGTAAGCCGAGACTGGTGTTGTGAATGTTGCGGTAAAAAATGCTACAAGCCAGGTGAAAGACCAGATAATCTAACTCGCTCTGAATGGACGGCAGATATCTTACAGGTACACCATCGCAACCATGACACTAGAGATAATCGAATAGAGAACCTACAGTCTGTCTGCGCGGCTTGTCATCTAAGTTTGCATCGGAGTAGATATAGTTCGGTTAGTGAAGGGCAGCTATCTTTGTGGTAGGTTAAGAATATTTATGAACGGTGAGAACGAGAATAACTTTTTACGTCGATAAAGTTCCAGGTCAACCACTGAAGGGACGAGGTTGGATCGATATATCAAATATAGAAGTAGCTAAACGTCTCGATATTCCCTTGATAGGAGAACATACATATTCCAGAATCTACATTAAAGTTAGCCAGGAAGATGCTGAGTACGAATCTCTAAAATCTGATGATTACTTTTACGTCAGCGAAACTCGCGGTTTTTGGGTATCTAAAAATCAAGACGGTTCTCTGAAAGTAGCCATTAATTGCAATCGAGGCAAAGCAGGAGGCAAAAARTTTACTGTAGTCGAWYCMAGAGAAACAGTTAAAYTSATAGTYCAAAAAACTYTAACYGTAMAGGCTGTYTGTGCTTGGGTGARAACTTGGGCGAGTGAAGGYWCAGAAATTATTACYCCWGGWGGAAAAACYATTTCGCTTGYGGGAGAYAATYTRAGTCARAAATCRGAATATGTTTATTTCATYYACAGYSAMGAGAGYASRGCRRTMAARATAGGACGTGCCAARAATGTAGAAAAGAGACTTAAATCCTTGCAAACTGCCCATCCCTATGAACTGAAAGTAATYARRACAATCAMAGTTAAAGAAGGAAAAGCTGCTAAAGAATTAGAAAATAGTTTGCATTATAAGTTTAACCATCTCAGGTTGTCAGGTGAATGGTTCAAAGCCGAACCAGAACTATTGGACTTTGAGTAAAGAGCGATCGCCTACATCTTTGTTATATTTCTCATTAATACATCGAGCATTAAACATTGGATATCGAACAGCTTCGCACCAAATATCTCAGGTTGGTAAATGAAGAACTTCCAGCACAAGCCAAGCAGCGTGAATTTCCCGTAAGTTTGAATCACTGTTTTGCCAGAATTATTCTCGATAATTTATTCAATTGCTGTTGGTATGAGGTAATAGACCGCAAACAGGGTGCGGCTTACAAACAACTATCATCAGAACAGTTAGAAAAAGCTATAGAGATTGCCGAAGATATAATCGACAAACCCGATAGCTATGTTCGGCAATTAAATCAGAATAGTTTACGTTGGCGGAATAAGCTTTGAAGAGTAGAGCGCAATCGCCTTGTTGAGTTCGGTTTCAGTTCGTGCGGTAACGGCTATTCTCACTCGAAAAACCTTGAGGATACCTGGCTTTTAGTTTCTCCAGATTCATACTCGCAATCGTTTCGAGGTCTAAATCGAGTTCGTGAGCCAATACTGCAAGATACCAGAGAACGTCCCCTAGTTCCAAAGCAATTTTGTCGCGATCTAGTTCGTGACCATGCGCTAAATGCTTTTTCAGGTAGTCGATCGCCTCTCCAGTCTCACCAGCTAGACCCATACACCAGATAGCGATCGCTTTATCTTTTGAGTTTGGCTTACTGGAAGTGAGCAATGCCTTTTGCTGATAATCTTTAAAATCCATGTTTTTGACCTGTCGTACAACTTGTTAGATCTTGCACCAAAAAAACAATCTCTTAAAAGTTGCTCCTATTTATTAGCCTTCCGCCACTCCCAAGGTGCTTGATGGTTGCCATTCCAAACACCTAACTTTTCTTCTCTAGCTAACCGTTCGGCGATCGCGTAATCATTTCCCGTCGGACAATTAGCCGAATACTTTTCGTAGTGCCAAGCATAGCCATCTCTGACCATCTGAAGGTTGAGATTAATTGCCGAACTGCGTCTATCGTGGGCGTAAACCTCTGCAACAGTCCTGCCGTATCTGTCCTGTTCTATGGGTACGAGTAGCAGTTTGCCATTACTCCGTTCTACGAGCGATCGCAAGTGGTCACGAGATTCAATGCCTAATTTTTGCTTTTTCTCAGGCGCATCGATGCCACAAAATCTAATCTTTAATTCTTCGTTTCCCCGAACAACTCTCAAAGTATCGCCATCATAGATACTTCCTGGCTTGAGTTGCCATTCCTCGAACTTTTGCCCATCTTCTACGGTTGTAGGTTCTGATGTTTTATCTAACTGTGAATAAGCGGCAAGTCCCAAACCGATAAAGAGAGCGATCGCATTGGCAAATGTTTTAAACTTCATTATCGAGAGCTACAGAAGGCAACGATCTTACTGTTCCCCAATTAAGACATTAATCATTCCTTTCTAATCCAGCGATTGCCTTTGAATTTCCAATCTTTTAATCTCTCTACTACATTTGGTATAGCATGACCATCACGACGATAACGATAGATGAAGATGCTGCTGAGATTTATCAGACTGCTCAATTCGTCATCGCTCAACCCTTCTCTTTCATCTGCTGGTGGTTCTGGTTCTGGTTCTAGCTCTGGTTCAGCTTTAACAGCAACGGTATTAACACCCGATAACTTAGCCTCTACTTCTTTGAGTCTTGTATCTAAATCTCTAACCTGCTCTTTTAACTCTGTGTCCGTTTCCTCAACATCGGATAAAGATGATTCTAACTGTCCGATACCAAGCTCGATTAATTTGAGGATGGTGGGTGTTACTTCAGGTTTGCCACTGCGATGATGAGTCTTGGCATGAATGCGATGATGAGTCTTGGCATGAAAATGATGAGTTGCGATCGCACTAATACGGTCGTAAAGTTCGTTGGGAATGCGAATATCAACTCTCGTAACTTTATCCGTTTGTCGGCTAGTCATATCGGATAGTATCGGATACATCGGATAAGCTCGATAGTATCATTAGATGAAACCAAACCAACAAACAGGCAAAGACGAAGAAGTGAGACAATAAAATTAAACTAAAAAGGGAAGCTTCCCGACGACCAATCTGAAAGCCTCCCCAATGGTTAAAACCTAAATTCAGTATAACAATGAGCAACATCCAAATCGAAACCGACCTCAAGGAAATTCTACGGGAATTGAAAGAGGGACAAAAGGCAATTCTCAACAAAGTTGAGGAAACTAACAACAAAGTAGAAGATATCGACAAAAGGTTAGTCAGGGTAGAGACTAAGCTCGATGGCACAGTAGAAGATATCAAAGAAATTAAAGGCTCACAGAAGGCTCAAATCTGGACTCTAATCGGAGTTTTGATTACTGCTGTTGGTGGTTTTGTTGTGGCGGTAGGTCGCTCCGTCCTCACATTCAATCCTTAATTTTTCTCTAGTACGAGTAGGTTATTTTTTTAAAGCCTACTTGTATAACAAAACCCCCTATATTGTTATACTTTTTCCAATACTTCTGTATTAATGACTATTAAGAACAAAGTTACTAATGCTTCGAGCGATCGCGAGTTGATTTTAATTTGGTTGGGTGGGAAATCGGAAACGACCCAGATAAGTTATCGCTCGACGGTAGAAAAGTTCATTGAGTTTATTGATAAACCGTTGGCTGAGGTGAAGTTAGATGATTTACAGCTATGGGAACGCGGATTGAAGGCTCGATTTAAGCTTACCACTGTAGCGAACAAAGTTTTAGTAATTAAGTCGCTATTTAGTTTTGCGGTCAAGACGGGCTATTTAACTTTGAATGTAGGCAGCTTCATTAAGCCACCGAAGGCTAAAGACGATTTGGCGGAGAAGATTTTAGATGTATCCGATGTGCAGGGATTGATTAAGTATGGGGTCAAGAACGAACGCGATCGCTTAATATTACTTCTCATGTACGGCTGTGGCTTGAGGGTGTCAGAAGTTGTGGGGCTAACTTGGAATGATTTTAAAAAGCATGGTGGCGGAGGAAAAGTAACGGTATTTGGGAAGGGTTCTAAAACTAGAGTAATAATTATTCCTGATTGGCTGTGGGCGAGAGTTAAGGAGTTTGAAAAATACCATCGCGTCAACCAGTACGTATTTATTAGTCGCCACCATAATAAAATGAATCGCGTTGTGGTGCATACAATGATAAAAAGAGCCTGTAAACGTGCGGGTATAGATGAGAGGGCATCCGCGCACTGGTTGCGGCACTCTCACGCCAGCCATAGTTTAGAAGCTGGTTGTAATTTAAGACTGTTACAGCAGAGTTTGGGTCATGCCAGCGTAACTACTACCGAGAGGTATTTGCATATATCGCCTGATGCGGGTAGTAGTCAGTTTATTGATTTTTAGTAGATATGAAAAAAAAGATACAAGATTTAAAGAAAATTGAAAAATTCCTAGAGGGAAAAGGATTAAAGTTAATCAAAATTGATAATGAAGCCTGGCATATCGATCTACTCAAAGGAGATTTAAAATATGGTACTGGATTATTAGAATTCAGTAGTATATATGGTTGGCGTTCATATCATACTGAATATCCTCAATTCCAAACCTACATTAATCAAGCTTTGGATAACGATCAAAAATTGTATGGTGAAGATCATCCTTATATATCATCGTTATAACGCTCTAGTTTTAGAGTCTTTAGTATGCCATGACTATTGAGACAATATGTTTCTATCCCATAAAAGCTAATTTTAGAAAGCTCTGACTGATTAGCATTAGCCCAATCAACTACTTCCCAGCCAATCCAAACGAAATGTATTACAAACTTTTGGTAGTAATAAGTCAGTATAGCTGTAGGATGATGTTCATTTTCCGATAATCCGCAGTAGGTTTGATAGTACCTCCAATTGCTATTCTTCTTAAGCGAACCTCTAATATATTTATTTTTAGTCTTAACACAGGCAGAATTAACAACCGAACCTTCAAGATCGTTGAGTCCAACTGCTATTGCTACGTGGCAATAACTATCATCTGGTTCGCGATCGTACCAATACCCTAATATCAAAGACCTAACGTTAGGAAATAAAGACGTTTTTTTATTAATTGTGCGTAAAAGTTTTGTCAATACACTCTCTGATGTCGGAATTTTAGGTATATATTTAGTGATTTTAGTGCTGTTAAGAGAAGGCTCAAGAAGCTCAATATAATACCTTTCTTTTTCGTCAAGTTTCTCTGCGACAAAGTAATTAAAGTAAATATAAAATCGTCTGTTTTTGTTATCCCTTCTAATAAGTTGTTTGTGACGATGATGACCGATCCATCTAGACTTAATATCTTTACTCTTTCCTACATATAAAACAAAGTCTGTTTCATCAGCAACTATATATATTCCCGAATAATCTGGTAATAGCTCCTTATTTCTTAGCAAAACTTTGTTCCAAGTTTTCCACTCATTTCTATTCATCAATTAGTACGGTGCAAACTCCTTGCTTTAGTTTTTAAGATGGCGATCGCTAATTGTTAGCCATCTTTACTCAATTTATGTTCGCAATAACCACAAATTCCTTCATTTTCAATAGCTTGGTACATTTCAGACCAAGATATTCCTCCTCCGCAAATAGAACAACTTTCTATTACATAATTTTTCAAGACTTTATTTTCAAAAACATATTTTTGTTTTGATGACAGACTATTTACTCCTCGATCTATTACCTGCTTAGTTATTCCCAGAGCTGAACCTTCAAGATGACCATTATCTACTAACAGTTCCAAAAGTTCATTTATCTCATTTTCTTCTAAATAACGTTTTACTTGTCCCATACTTTTTAACTTTCTTATCGAAGATTGCCATTTAAAGTATTCCCATCTGCGTCTGTCTGTTTCGCAATCTAACTATAAACAAAGAATACGATCGCCCTACTTGCCACCTCTAATATTCGCTCGTCACCTCAACTTAGTTTTCTTCAACTAGATGTAATAACTCACGTACTGACTCTTCTTGCTCGATCTCAACCTCGGTCAATTGCTCGACAGTGCGATCGCGCCGATTCTTCATACCCAATATCTGAGAGGTACTACCCCTACCCATCCGATAGGCAATCCTCGTTACTTCTCGCTGCTGTTCTAGAGTTTCTAGTTGAGATGTCAGTAGTTCATGTTTGCGGTTGGCAGCTTCATAGTCTAAGAGCAGGTTCAGCACTTCATCTTCTAGCTTTAACTTCTCCGCTTCCTGCTGTCTCTCTAGTTCGGCTTTAGCTGCTAATAAATCTGCGGTTCTGATTTCCAGATTGGCGATCGCTAGATTATCTCGCTGCATACCACCACCACCAAAGAGATTTTGAATGATGTCTACAGGATTGGTAGTGATATAGTTAGTCCACTTCTTTTTAGAGGTGTAGTCGATGCGATCTTCTGTAACTGCCAGCCGTCGCTCGATTGCGGTAATTCGATCGCTCGTCTGCTGGAGTTTATTCGAGTTAGCGATCGCTCGTTCGGTAAGTTGCTCTACGCATTGCTCATTGCTGTTGAGACAGAGAATTTCTTTGTTCTCGACGGCGTTTTCTTTCGGCTTCTCTATCGGATTCGACCATAAGGGTGACTTCGGCTGTGAGGCTGCCATCGGGGGATTGACCGAGCCAATTAACACGGCGTACAGTACCAGCATAGGGAGATTTGACAACTGAAAGGGTAGCGATCGCATTCTCAATCTCATTTAGTTTCTCCTGTAGCTGTGTAACCTGAAATTCTCTATCTGTCAGTCTTTGCTCGTATTCTGCTAATTGCCTTTGATAGTTGAGCCTTGCTTGGTTCATTTCTTCGACGCGACGGGCTGAATTAATTGAAGCTTGGTATTCTTGGTATTTTCTGCTGTCTTTTGCCGTCTGCATCTTACCCATCGCTAGCTGATAGTCTCTGACTGCTGCGGTGTGTTCTTGTTTTAGCTGTTTGAGTTTGGCTTGTTCGTGTTCGAGGATAATCGGGTCGAGGTTTTTGACTCCCGAAAGGTAATTAATTTCCTGCTGTTTGAGTTCTAGTTCCGATTCAATTGACGCGATCGCTGACTTGGTTTTTTCTACTGCTGCCTCATGCTCTAGATAACTTACTGGCGGTAAAGCCATTACTGTTGGTACTGCTTGAGGTGCTGCTGGTGGAGTGATAGAAGCTGCTTTGAGTCGGTCGAGGGATAACTGAAGCTGTTTCTGTTGAGCAGTCAGTCTGGTTCTTTCTCGTTCGCGATCGGCAATAATTTCACCTTTGGCTATCTGTTCCCCTTCACTAACTTTGAGGTCGTCTGGCTCGGTGACATTGACGGTGATGTTTAAGCGTTTGGGTGAAGTAGTTTCTGTCTGGGTAACTTGAGCGATTGCTGTTGCCCAACTTGGTAGGGGATAAATGTTAGTAGAGATTATGGTGAATGCGATCGCTGCTGTTATCAGCCCATAGACAACTAACTTGCTAACCCTCTTCATTAAACAAAAACCTCAACTGCGGAACTTTTATAGTTCTATTGTTCCCAGGCAGCTAAGGTTTTTAAGCAAGGTTAGTTTATGTTTAGTGCGTTCTGAGTTTGGGACGGGCGGTCGCTTAATATCTATAAACTCAAATGTGGCAAACTGTTATTGTCTTGTTTAATTTCAGTTGGCTTATTGGTAAATTTTTTAATTTCGTTGTCCCAATCAATAGATAGTGAAGAAAAATTATTTGTTTCTTCTCGATCGAGAATGGCATCCATAACGCTGAGAAACATACTAACTAGCTCATTTTTAGATAGTTCTAGATATTTGTAATGAACATTAGGTTCTTCGGGCCAATGTGGAAGACGAGGATCTCCTAGACCTAGCTTCTCAGCACACTGTATAAGATCGTAGTAGTCGGTATACCAAATATCAACTGTATCCATATCAGGAAACAAACGAGCATCAGTACCTAATTTCCCCACAAAATTAATAAGATCTTCTTTTAATAGGCTTGGGTAGTCAGATTTTTCCATTGCCTCTCCTAAAGCTTCCCCCAATCTTTCAGCTTGACGAAAAGTTATTTTTCCATCCCTGTTAAAAAAGTCAAAAAGCTTATTAGGCTTATCATCAAAAAATGTAGATTTAGGCTTGGCATCATGCTCTGCTCTTGCTTTTTTATTGAATGGATTTTTAATCGCTTGGTCGAACAAGTTTAAAAACATATTTATTTGTACTCTTTTTTAAGGGTAAAACTAATACTTCAAACTTATTCTCATTACATAAATGTGACTGTGATCTTCAAGGCAGATAATGAATTGATAATTTTCTATGGCGAGACAATTCTTACTTCCACCGTCCCCACTGCATACTGCTCTTTCAAAAGCGCGATCGCCCGTTCCAACGAACAATAATCAAACTCAATCGTGCTACCAGTCAAGGAGGTTGTAGCCATCTGGTCAGGCTCAATGGGTATCTTGACATCTTCGGGAAAATCGATCGCCAATTCTCCATTCAGGTATATCTCAGCACCAGGATAAGCTTGCTGTAGTTCTAGCAATGGTTCTACAGCATCTTCATCGTTGAAAGTAATATTCTTAATCTCAGTTCTAGCAGCTTCCCCGACATCAGTAGTAACTTTGCTAGTAATTATTTGTTCGCCTGTTTTATAGACTCCCTTACCGTCAGTAACTACAAACTCACTGCCTTCCGTACCGAGTATTAAATATTTACCATCGGCGTTGGTGCGATCGCTCGACCAGAAGCCTTTAATCTCAGCATAGACTTTGTTGGTGCTGGCATTCTCGTTATATACCCTGACGATGCCATCTCTCAAACCAAGATTCTGAGAGACTTTCTGAGTTATCCCCCCACCGTTAGCGAGATAGATTCCCAAACTTAGGAGGGCGATCGCGATACCTAATACCCATAATTCGCCAGCACCACCAGTCTTTAGTCTCCGTCGCGGATTACTAACGCTAATTGCCCAAGCGGGTTCTGGGTAAAAAAGCTGCACTCCCTGTTTAGTAAAGGTATCGGAGAAACAGGCGATGAGATGACCCAATGGTAGAGCGATAAGTGCAAAGGTTTGTTCTAGCAAAAAGTGACCCCCCAGTAAACTAATAAGAGCGATCGCTGCGGTGGCTAACAGTGAATGAGTAATACTTCTATGGGGAAACCTGTCTTCGATCCAAGAGCTAATCGGAAAGAAGATTTTACCAATGGTTGATGTAGTGGTGTCGATGTCTGGAAGCTGCGAACCGATAATGGCTAGTCCCAAAGGTAAAGGTTCGGCAGTTCCTAAGATTAATGAAGTTCCTGCTGCTGCGATCGCTGCATGGGTAATCGACATCATAGGCTGTAAAGAGTAAAGTTTATTTATACCAGTTTGGCTTTTGGTAAAGCGATCGGCAGTTATTTGACACACAGGTTATAAATATTTGGATATTCAAGCACTACTAATTTATAAATCATAGACAATGACTGAAACCCCCTCAGAAATTGTACTTATACCATCTATAAGTCAACCATTCCAAATCGAAACTTCTATTGCTGCATTTAGCCAACCTCTTGCTAACCTCTTAGCACATATAGATCTTCCAACCGAAAACATTCTTTCTCCCATTGAAGAAAGACGAAAAGTTATTTATTCCTTGAAAAGCACTTTAGAAATTCTTCCTATAGAAGACAGGCAAAAAGCAGAATATTTATCCAAATTTACTGTAGCAATAACTGTTGGTTTATTTGATGGTGCCTTAAATTTTTTATGGGATGAAACAATAAATGCTTTAAATAGATTGGTAGCAAATTTTGATTTACAGTATTTTTATAATGTAGCCAGTACTATATCTTCAAAATACAAAAATCTTACATCAAAAGAAGATTTAGAAGCAATTTCTCATCATGACTTACTAGAAATATGTCGAAGAATTGGCTTGATTAACGATATTAACTTTACGAGGCTAGAATACGTAAATTATCTTAGAAATCATGCAAGCGCAGCCCATCCAAATCAAAATGATATTTCTGGAATAGAGATGCTTGGATTGTTAGAAAATTGTCTCAAATATGCTATCACTACTAAACCCGATCACTCTGCCATCAAATTAAAGCAACTACTAGAAAATATTCGAGTAAATGAAATACCAAGCGAGGATTTTAATATAATTGGTCAAACTTTTTCAAAACACCCGTAAGAAAGAATCAATGATTTTTTGCTTTCTATCTTTGGGGTATATTGTGACTCTAAACAGGAACAAAAGGTCAGGAATAATATAGAAAATTTAATTATTTATGTATGGGAGTGTTCATCAGAGGATGTTAAATATCGAATCGGTGCTAAGTTTGGAGCCTATAGAAATCATGGTGACACTTATAGAAAAAATGCTGCCCAAAAAATATTAGAGTTAGTTAATGGACTTCAATATAAAGATGAAGATAGTCTTGCATCAGAGCTTATTGAGAAGTTACAAGATTTAAGAACTGTGCATTTTGAGTACAATAATTTTTACAATGAATATTCTCATGCCAAATCGATCGCGAGTTCAATTCCCAATAGCGGCATACCAAAATCAGCAAGAAAGCTATTTGTAAAAATAATTTCTATTTGTTATGCAGGAAATGGAAAAGGTTATAAAGAAGGTATTGATGAAAATGCTTTACCTTACTACGAGAGTTTTATTAACAAGTTTACTATTGAAAAAATAAAAGAATATTTAAAATTATTTGAAGATCATGAATTTGTGTCGGATTTAGAGAGAGAGAAAGCAGACAGACGTATGCGAAATTTGGCAAAAATCCTCAAAAATAAAACTACGGATATACACATTAACAAATCATTAGACATAATTATTAGTTTTCCAAGGAAACTTTTAACAAAAATAAGTACTGATTCAAAATATAAAAATGCAATACAGTTTGTTTAACTAATAGTTAATTAAAGTATCAAAAGTATTTATTTATTGAACTCGAACCTTCACTGCCCTAACCTCTTTCTTGCTCCACGTACACTTCCCAACTGTTTTAACGCCATTCCCGTCACCAAACAAACACCACCAGTAATATACAATCCCTTATTACCAGTTCCCATACCCACAAACCGCACGATACCAAAAGCCATTAGAGCAGCAATAATTATGGGCATAATCACCACATACTGAGTGTGTTCGGGTTTATCTTGTTTGAGTCCGAGAGCCTCATTCTTAATAATCTTCCTCGCCAGCATCGGATTCCTACCAGCTAAAGGTTGGAGTTCTGCCAACCGAGATTTACTAATTTGTAGACCCTGTTTCTGGGCTTCTGCTGTCATCACCTCTCTAATATGGCGATCGCTCGGTAGTTCCAACTCAATCTCTAACATATCGAGGAAGATGTCTTTGCCAGGATTGGCGACGGCAAAACAAACGACCCTTACTCCTGCACTAATCATGTCCTCAAGCCAATAACGAATACTGGTAGTTAACCGTTTAGCTTCGGGGAATACAAGTAAAGTATCTTCACCACTGTTAACTAAAATCTCTTCTTTGAGAGCATCGACGGTCATGGCTTTATCGTTTTCATCTTCAGTGGGGCAATCTAACTGCATGGCGATCGCGATAAAGAACTTCTTGAGACTACCTTTATAGGTGGCGATCGCTGATTGATATTCATTACTCATCTCCTCATGCAGAGCTAGGGCAAAGTCACCTTTACCCGTTCCCGTTTCACCGAGGATGATTATCGAATTACCAGCAGCGATCGCCTTACATACCTTGTTGAAGGTATCGTCATTTCTGTAGCTTACCCTTGCGTCTGTACTTTTTGAGTGCGGTGTTGGGCTAGAAGCTGAGTCGCGATGTCTGCTGGACGAAACTTTGGGTTAGCCACCTCACGGGCGATGTTTATCTTCTCTTGTAGGTCGGGGGATAAGTCATCAAAGTTCATCTGACTGGCAAGCTGAATTTTAACCAGGTCATTCATTGCCATACCACGAGCGGCTAATTCTTCTGCTTCTCTGAAAATGTCCGAATTAATTTTGTCTGTTGGTTCTTCCCGATTAATGTAGATATCTTCTTCTATTTCATTATTATTAGAAATTAATTTGTTACTATCATCAACCTTTACTAGTGAGCTATTATCAAAACCGTTACGCTTTCCTGTCTCATTAACGTGATTTCTTAAGGCTCTAATTTCGTCTGCTTGTTCTTCAAAGAGATACGCTTTTCCCTCAGAATCTTTCTCTGGAGTGATGTCTAGATAGTTTAAGTCTTTGTAGTAGGCATCTTTTTTAATACCTAGTTCTTCCATTAGCTCGTCGGGACGGATGATGTTAGTAGGTGCAGAATTCTGTGTCATAGTATCGAATTTATTTCAAAAAACTTTTTTTACTATGTACATAATATGTATGAGACAAATAAATTTTTATGATTCACGTCACAGTTTTCGCTACCGAAACCCAGAATAGCCCCAAAACACCTCGATTATTTCTCTGGTTCTACAAACTGTCGGCAATGCGATCGCTTTCCTCGGACGAAAATAGCAGCAGAATTTTTAGAGACCGACAGCGTCAATTAAACACAGAACGGTAGGAAACCCTTTATTTAACAGCCTTTAACATTGATTCCGTCAAAACATTTCTCAGTCAATCTTCAGTATTTCAACAAGCATTGCTTTACTCATTTGTTTACTTACGAATTTAAGCATTTACTGCCATATTTACTTACTCAAATAAACAATGCCGTCATCTTTTAAATAATGATTTAAGCAATGATATAAATAAGTAATGCAATAATGCAGTAAGTTATGCAGTAGTTACGTAAATACTGTTTATGGGAGTCATATCGCTAGTCAATCAAAAAGGCGGAGTGTCCAAGTCCACTACCTCTGTCCATTTAGCTTACTGGCTAATTGCTAAAAAGAAACAAAAGACATTGTTAATTGATGCCGACAGTCAACGGTCGAGTTCGCTATGGGTCGAAGGAATGGAAGAAGTAACAATTCCAGTCAAGGTGATTGGTACTCCCGATGACTTACTGGAGCAGATACCAGAACTAGCAGCAGATTATGACTATGTAGTTGTCGATGGTCCCGCTAGTTTATCCGAAGCTACCAGAGCGATTCTATTTAGGTCGGACTTAGCCTTTATTCCCGTACAGCCTACAGGAGTTGATTTGCGTTCGGCTTCCGATGCTATGAGACTCGTCAAACAGGCTCAGTCAGTTAGAGGAGGACTGCCCAAAGCCGTGATGTTTCTCAGTCGGGCAGTCAAAGGAACGAAATTAAAAGATGAAGCGATCGCGCTACTGGCTAAGAATCCAGGGGCAACTTTACTCGATACGGTAATTCATCAAAAACAGGCGATCGCTGACACTTCAGGACAGTCGGCAACAGTTTGGGAGTTACCTGGACGACCTGCCAGTGAATCGGCTTCCGAATACGAAAAATTATTTACTGAAATGCTGAAACAACTACCATGACCAAAAAACCAAGAAAGTCACTCGATGATTCTCTAGCCAACGAGTTTGTCTATGGTGGAGATAAACCCCAAACGGGAGCAGCACCGACACCCGATATCGAACCAGAGGAAGCAACCGTTATTGAGTCTGAAGCAACTCCTACAGCACCAATTGAAGAACAGCCAGTTACAGAGAAACCGAAGAAGGAATCTAGTCTAATGCAAAAACTACAGGTTGAAGCTAAAGAAGGAACTAAACGTTTTACTATCGATTTGAGAGAGTCAGTACACCGCAAGCTGTCTATTTTGGCTGCCAAGACTGGTAGAAGTAAAGCCGATATCGTCAGAATGCTACTTGATGATGCTCTTGAAGATATTAATGAGTAATTAAACAACACAGTAAATAATGCAGTAAGTAATGCAGTAAATATTTAAGAGACTAACAAAGACATGATAAATGAATTTGATTTAGAAGACGAGCTGGAATATCCAGAAGAACTGTATCCTGTTGTAGAGCTATCAGATAGTATCTTGGAACTTACAGAAAAACTAGAACTAATCAGAGGAAAACTGGATAATTTTGAGCAAAGATACCTAGAAGCTGACGAGGAAATGCGGGAATGTGAAGGTTATGAAATTCCTAGTTCAACAAAACTTGAGCGTTGGCAAGCTGCAATTGAAGAGATGAGCGATCGCATCGAGTTTTTAGGCGATCCGCTTTAACCAATATTGGAGAATTAAAAATGGAATTTCAAGACATCAGTTCGATTGAAAAGTATCACGCCCACGTCTATTTCGATGAATCGACCGTCGAGCCAGCCAAAGCTTTATGTGAGGAAGCTGGTAAGAGATTTGGGGTAACGGTTGGTCGGATGCACCATAGACCTATTGGTCCTCATCCCTGCTGGAGTTGTCAGTTAGCCTTCGACCGCAACCAACATACCGATTTACTAACTTGGCTGGCATTAAATAGAAACGGTCTGACAATTTTAATTCATCCTCTATCTGGTAACGATCTTCTAGACCACACYGCTTATGCGTCTTGGATGGGAGAACCACAGGCTTTAAAGCTGGATGTGTTTAAATAGTAAACGACAAATTCTGACAAGTGCGATTGGGCTTTGCCACTACTAGAGGCGATCGCCATAAATCTTGATAAACTAACTTCAGGGTCAAATAGAACTATTGTTCCATGTCATCACTTGCCGCTACCACACCTCTATCATTATTGACTGGAGTAATTGAGAGAATTACCTTTCACTCGGAAGAATCTGGTTATACCGTAGCGCGGTTGAACACTGGCAATGTAAACAAGCTAATTACTATTGTCGGCAGCTTTGCCAACCTTCAGGCAGGACAGACACTACAGCTACAGGGAACATGGAAGGAACACCCGAACTATGGTTCGCAGTTTGAAGTAGTTTATTACAAGGAAACCAAACCAGCTACATTAACGGGAATTGAGAAGTATTTAGGTAGCGGTTTGATAAAAGGGGTCGGAAAAGTCACCGCCAAGAGGATAGTCAAACATTTTGGTCTGGAAACTTTAGACATCATCGAGAACAAAATTCACCGCCTGTCGGAAGTTCCAGGTATCGCTAAGAAACGCATCGCCATGATTCAGAGTACCTGGGAGGAGCAGAAATCGATTAAAGATGTGATGGTGTTTCTCTCCAGTCATGGTGTCTCTACTACCTATGCCGTCAAAATCTATAAGCAGTATGGCGATAGTGCGATCGCTACAGTAACTACTAATCCTTATCAGTTAGCGATCGATATCTTCGGCATTGGGTTTTTAACAGCCGACAAGATTGCGGTCAAAGTAGGAGTATCCCCTTACTCTAAGTTCCGCTATCGGGCAGGAGTTCTCCATGTTCTGAGTAAAGCTAGTGAAGACGGACACTGTTATCTACCAGAAAGTGAGCTTATTCCCTTCACCAAGGAGTTACTGACCACAAACGAACATCAGGCAGATGAAACAGCGATCGCTGGCATTCTCTCAGAGATGGTCACAGAACAACTTATTAAGGAACTGGATGAAGAAATCCTTTACTACAAACCTAGTTTTTATCATTCCGAGCAGCATCTAGCCAAATTGTTAAAGCAGAAGCTAGAAACCAAACCTAAAGTTGATAGCGATCGCGTTAGAAACTGGATTGACCGATTTACCACAGCTAAAAAAATCGTTTTATCCTCCCAACAGTACCAAGCAGTAGAAACGGCAGCGAGAGAAAGAGTGCTGATTCTGACTGGAGGACCAGGCACTGGTAAAACCTTTTCAGTCAATACCATTGTCAAGCTTTGGAAAGCGATGGGCAAGAAGCTTATGGCAGGTGCGCCCACTGGTAGGGCAGCTAAAAGACTAACAGAGGTCACGGGAATTGAAGCTAAAACCCTACATCGTTTGCTTGAGTTCGACCCTTCCAAGATGGGTTTCAAACGCGATGCCGATAATCCCTTAGACTGTGATGCCCTAGTAGTCGATGAATGCAGCATGGTCGATCTGTTTATGGCTCATTCCATACTAAAAGCCTTGCCCAAAGATGCTCTACTACTTATGGTCGGAGATATTGACCAACTACCCTCAGTAGGACCAGGAAATGTCCTCAGAGATTTAATCACCTCCCAACAAATACCCGTCGTGCGTCTAACTCAGGTATTCAGACAGGCTGCCGAGAGTGCGATCGTTCGTACCGCTCACCAAATCAATAATGGTCGGATTCCCAAATTAGAACCAGTCAGCATGAAAGCCACCTCAGACTGTCTCTGGCATTCGGGAGGCACAGAAGCAGAACATGGCGTACAGACTATTTGTGACCTGATCGAACATTACATACCCAAAGCTGGTTTTAATGCTGCCACCGATGTTCAGGTGCTTTGTCCGATGACTAGAGGCGTAGTTGGTACTCGCAATCTTAACGGTGTATTGCAACAACTAATCAATCCTGCTGCCGAATATAAAGAAGAATTAGTTAGAGGCGATAGTATTCTACGGACAGGCGATCGCGTCATGCAACTGAAAAACGACTACAACAAAGAGGTGTTTAACGGTGACTTGGGCATAGTCAGGGCAATTGATAAAACCGAGAAGGAAGTCACCATCGATTTTGATGGCAGAGACGCAACCTATGACTATGCCGACTTGAATGAAATTACTCTAGCTTGGGCAACCAGTATTCATAAATCTCAAGGAAGCGAATATCCCTTAGTTATTCTGCCTCTGTATACTCAACACTACGTTATGCTCTCCCGTAACCTGTTTTACACTGGTTTAACTAGAGCTAAAAAGCTAGCGTTGATTATTGGTTCGGAGAAGGCGATCGCCATAGCAGTGAAGCAGGTCAAGCAGCAGCAGAGGTATACAAAATTGAAAGAGAGATTACAATATTGACTCCAAAACTAAGTGTTTGTTTAAACTAACAATAATGTAATTCATTAAATACTAAGGGTTGCAGTATGAACAATTACCAGGCTCGGCAAATTTTTTGCCTTGGGGATACATTTTAGTTTCTTGAAATTGGCATTTTTGACATTGATATACTTCAGCTAAGGTTAAGTTAGTGGGAGTATGACACCAACAACATATCAAACCTTGTTTTCGTTCGATGAGAGCGAATCCTGGGCAAGAACATTGAGGGCATAATTGACCAATTTTTTGAATCAAATTCAAGGTAGCTTGGGCAATTACCTGCATACGAGTGGGATTGAACATTGCTCGCATATCAGTTTCCAGGTAAACTGTATCTTGGGATTTTTTTTGTAGAAGATAATTGACTATTTGAATTAAAGTTTCTGTTTGATTTATTCYTTTAAAAATTTCTTCTTGCTTCTGGGTATAGGGGTCAGACATGACTACTAAACCATGCTCGGGAAAGCCCACTTCTTGAGCAAATACCAAGGCTTCTGCGCTACTTTTTATATATCGATGATTATAATTACTTTTGATTGATAGTTCTTCTCCTACTATTTCTAGATTATTAGCACGATCTAATAATAAAATTAATTCCCGATCGCAGCCGATAAAAGGAAAGCTGGGATGGGGATAAAATGCCCCTTCACTAGCTATAGCTAGAGTCTCTCCTGTCAGTTTTAAAACTGCTTCTGCTTTATGTCGTGCTGCTTCTAATTGATTACCTGCTCTGGGAATATCCCTAGTAAATGTCCCAAAGCGATCGCTATTAAAATTAGCTGGTACTATTACTTTAACTCCAAATTCTCGTGCAAAAAGTGGAGCAATTACTTGTTCTTTTTGATGCTTGGTTGCCAAGACGGCAGTGCGATTAATCAACCAAGAATGTTGGCTCATTGTCTATGTTATCGTATGTGTCTTTAATCGTTGCCATACCCCAAAAAAAAGCGATCGCATTGCAGTACGATCGCTCGATATTTATGGAGCAAAAACTTTTTAGCGATACTAAATAAAAGATTTGTAGTATTTTAGTATTAAGTGTTAAATGATTAACTGTATTTTTGTTATAGGCTTTAGTCTATACAATATTATYTGCCATAGTYATTATTCTATATACAAATTTTGCAGATCACAACTATTGGTATATTGGCAGTTTTTATAACGGTGATTAAGGGGTTCAACCGAGATATATACTTTTACTACTGGTCCAAAGAAGCAGCTACAGAAGGAGGAAAAGTGATTCCTGGTACGAAGACAGACGAATTTATTCAAGCAACCGAGATACCAGTATATGTTCCCTTGAGCGGACGAACAATGGAGTTTGACCGCTTTGGGAAGTGCATTACTGGTTGTTGAGATTTCTCTCAATTGCAAGCTTACTTTTAGGGATTACTACTATCTGGATTTTCTATTGCCTTTATTTTTCAAAACCTTCAAGAGCTCATCGTTGTAAAATCATCAAGAGTAATTTCAGTAGCGCGTACTTCCACTAGAGATGCTAGCATTTCCTCAGTATCGGCTACGCTAATTGTAGTATTTCCTTCGTTAGTACCAATTTCAATATGCTCGAATTCTAAACCATCAGCTAGCACTAATGAGTCTATACCATCTTGAAAATCAAAAATAGTATCTACTCCTTCTCCCTCTCTCAGCACGAATCTGTCTTTTCCAGTACCGCCAAACAGACCGTCATTACCTTCACCACCGTCTAGTAGGTCATTACCCGCATCACCATCTAGCAAACTATCATTTCCATTGCCACCTCGTAGTACATCATCTCCAGAGCGACCGAGCAGAATATCGTTTCCTCCCTGACCATTAATTACATCATCAGAATTTTTTAAACCACTAGTTATATTGTCTAGCTCATTGAGGAAAGTCACCGTATTCGGACGGAATACTCTGCTAGGATTTTGAGCAGCATTGACGACATCGAAACTATCTCTGATTTCCTTTTGCCCGTTAAAGAGAATGTTACCAAGACCAGAAGGTAGGTTATCTAACTGTTCGAGGTTGAAGTCTGAGAGGATAAGTGTCGTATTTTCTACACCGTCAAAGGTTAGTTCCAGATTAGTTTTGTTTTGTGTAAGCAATAAATTTTTAACAGTTAGCCCTTTACCAGAAAACTGAATGGTATCTATTTCGTCGATAACTCTCTGCGGTGGATTTGTTCCTCTACCGACACCACCAAAATCGGTTATGGTGTCGGTGCCATCGCCTAAGTTGATGATAAAAGTATCTCGACCACCGTCACCAATAAGGTTGTCATCACCAACTAAACCGTTAATTGTATCGTTGCTAAAAGTACCGCCAAGAGTACCATTATTAAAAATTTCGTCAGCGTTCTCAGTCGGAAACCCAAACACGACATAGCTTTCTCCCGCATCACTACTATTATTGGGGTCGGCGAAAAGTGCGCCGATAATAATATCCTCAATACCATCGCCATTAACATCTCCCGCGTTACTTACAGAACCACCTGAAGAGTCGCCAGCATCGATGCCGTTAATTTTCAAGCCGTTACTGCCGTCTAATGCTGATAAATCTAAACTTGACTCAAAACCTTTTGTGCTGCCAAACACGACATAGCTTTCTCCCGCATCACTACTATTATTGGGGTCGGCAAAGGGTGCGCCAATAATAATATCCTCAATACCATCGCCGTTAATATCTTTTGCGTCGCTGACAGAGCTACCTAAAAAATCACCAGCATTAAAAGAACTATCTGAAAACCTATTAGCATCGATGCCGTCAATTTTAAAGCCATTACTGCCGTCTAATGCCGATAAATCTAAACTCGACTCAAAACCTTTTGTGCTGCCAAACACGACATAGCTTTCTCCTGCATCGTCAGCAGCTCGAAACGCGCCAATAATAATATCGTCAATACTATCACCATTAATATCTCCCGCACCGCTTACAGAGTGACCAGAATAATCATTACCATCAATGCCGTTAATTTTAAAGCCGTTACTGCCGTCTAATGCTGATAAATCTAAACTCGACTCAAAATCATTGGTGCTGCCAAAAACTACATAGCTTTCTCCAACATTGTAGTTTTTGGCTCTAGGATCTCCAATAATTATGTCATCAATGCCATCACCGTTGATATCTCCTGCTTCGCTTACAGAAAATCCAGAATCTTGAAAGTCACCAATGCCGTTAATTGCAAAGCCATTACTGCCATCTAATGTCGATAAGTCAAAACTAGAACCAAATTTGCTAGTGCTGCCGAACACTACGTAGCTCACTCCACGACCGTAATAGCTTATCCCTGAAGGATCGCCATCAGGGGCTCCAATAATGATGTCGTCAAGACCGTCGCCGTTAACATCCCCCGCATTACTTACAGAAGTACCTAAATATTCCTCGGTAACATCATTATTAATTACAAAGCCGTTGCTACCGTCGAGTGCTGATATGTCTAAACTCGACTCAAAATCATTGGTGCTGCCAAAGATTACATAACTTTCTCCGCCATAATTAGCATTGGGTGCGCCAATAATGATGTCATCAATACCATCGTCGTTGACATCTCCTGCACCGCTAACAGAGCTACCAAATAAGCTGCGTGAAGCAATTGTTTGACCAAGTATGCCACGAAAAGAATTGCTTCCGTTAATTACAAATCCATTACTGCCGTCTAGTGCCGACAAATTCAATTTAGAATTAAACCCATTTTCTCTGCCAAAGATTACATAGCTTTTTCCAGCAGGGAAGCTATTAGGGGCGGCATTATATGCTATTGGTGCGCCAATAATAATGTCATCAAAACCATCGCCGTTAATATCTCCTGCACTGCTAACCGAGCTACCCGACAAGTCGCTATCCTCATTGCCGTTGATTACAAAACCGTTGCTGCCATCTAGATCTGAAAGATTGAAAGATGCTCCCTTCATAAATTCCTCCCGATTGCCTTCATTTGGAAATTGACAGTTACTACACTGAATCTACAAGTAAACTGCTTTTATATATACCAAAAAAAGCGGTTATTTATTAATAGATCTAATTAGATTTGTTAAGACATATCAAGCAGGTGTAGCGTAAGCGACACATAAGTCTAAAACTAATAATATTCAGCCCTGCTTTTTGGCTTATCATTCTCAACTCTTCCCAATCGCCTCAGACAACCACTTAGTCTTTAGTAACACAAACTTTCTACAAACCATAACACCCAGACTAAGTTATAGCCTGGGTGCGAATTTAATATATGCCAGCTTTTTATATGAGCAGCTAGCGGCATTTATAATAATAGTTTTTATCGATCTAATTTTATACTTGTGCTTTCTATCTGAAAAGTGATTTTCCTCGCTCAAAGACAAAATTCATCTTCTCTTGATGATTCGTTTACAGATAATTAGTTTTGCCGCTTAAACCTTGGCAATCGCGTTTGTTTCGGTCAACTTAAAGCTCGATACGTACCAAGCTTTACTCTTTCCCATTCCGTTCCCAAATAACTATCCCTTCCCAACACATTGCCAATCGCTTGACGTATTTTAGTTACTTGATTTTTCGACCAGCTTGATTGCTGTTTTTTGGTATAGAGATAGTCGATAATGTCCTGGGATGTAAACACATCAAGTTTATGCTCTGCTAAAAAACCTTTTACCGTCTTCAGCAAAGTTACTTTCAACTTACTCGACGGTGGTAAATTGTAGAGCTTTTTACGCTGTGTACTTTTAACTGCTTTTGATTTAGTTGATGAAGTTTTGTCTCGTTTTGGTTCGACTTGGTTAATCTCAGAGATTACCTTGCCATTAGAATCTACATCGTCGTTAGGAGAAGTAGAATTGGTTACTTCGCTTTCATC
>NZ_JRFE01000036.1 GCF_000756305.1 Myxosarcina sp. GI1 | reverse complement strand
AAAAATCGCTATTAACGCTGAGGAGTCAATTACCATTACGCTAAGGCAGTCCTGTTTCGTCATAGCCGATTATTGTTTCGGGCGAACGAGAATCCAATACGGGTAAAGCAGCACATCGCTGGGCAATAGCATCGAGTTCTTCAGCCAGAGAATAGGAAGAATGAGAAGTTTTCAAACGCTCTAACCGTTCTTTGACTGCTACAAAGACAGCTTCAGTAATAGTCTCACCCGTCAATTCGGCTAGCTGACGAACCAAAGCATCTGTTTTGTTGTCTTTAATACTAAGAGGCATTTTTCCACCTTCTACCTTTATTTCTATATTATAGAATTAATCGAAAAAGGGGTGTATTATACCAATTCTCGAAAGTAGCTAGAGAGATAGAGCATCTAAAATATATTGCCAGCCAGTCAAAGAATGAATAACATCCTCTGATAAGGAGTTAAGAATATTAGCAACTTTATATTTACAATGGTTCGGACAAAACTAAGCAGCTATAGTTCCATAGTCATAAAGGTTGTAGTAATTGGGATGGGATTTAATCAAAGTTGGCTCAAGACCTAACTGGTCAATAAATAGTTCGAGTAAATGATGATTGAGCGCACGCCGTTTATAACTTGCCATTGAAAAGACAAAATCGGTATCACAATCATGTTGTTGAACAGCATCCCATTTAGCAAGATTAAGAGCAGTCAAAGAACTATTAAAATGAAAATCAAGTTTGGCGCGATCGCGAGCCTGACAATCGGCTAAACCAGTAAATTGCTTGCTGTCACGAAACAAAAACTCAATTTGAAAGCGAGCCTTATAGTAGAGATAAATAGAGTAAGCATCTAGTTTGAGGTCGGTGGAGAATAAAACTGCATAACTGCTGGAGCTTGATTCAGAAGTTCTAAGTAGATAAACCAAGCGAATTTTGCGTTTGAGACTAATTGACCAGACAACAGCAGTGTATAACTCCATATCATCTGTTAATTGAGTTACCCACTCAAAGTTGCTGTAGTCAGTCAAATCGACTTTGCCAGCATATTTACGAGGTCTACCTCGTCGAGAGTACTCACCTTGATCTGGGTAACGTAAATCGGCATCTCGACGCAATTTACCAATTGCTTCTAGTTCTAAATCTGTAACTCCGTTGACCCACTTGATTTTACTGTAAAATCCATCGGTAACTACATATTGTAGCGAGGGTGGAAGATAAGGGCGAGTTGCTGCTAGTTGTTGAAGATAGTGATTGATTCTAGTTGTTTCAGGTTGTTGACTCTTCTCTGATTTAGACTTTGTCTGAGCCTTTGATGTTGCTGGTGTTTGTCGAACACTAAGACTGTAGCTGATGTTATTGGTGACATCTACTACTGCCATTGCTGATATTTCCAGCCCTTTTTCTATTTTAGCTGCACTCCCATTGTAGAAGTAATCTAGACCATAAGTTTGTTTGCCACTCTTAGGGATAAATGAGCAGTCTACTGCCAAGATTATTTGAGAATGAGGTTCAATTGCTTGCTGAATTAATGTTTGATTGAATCTTATAAAGTTGAATGAACGCTGATACTGTCTTCGATAGGTACGCTCACAAATTTGACTGTAACGACTTAAGTTGGTGAAAGTAGCTCGTCCACAAACAATGATAAGAGTTGACAATAAGGTTATCAGAAATTTTTGTTGGGGTTTGCTAAATCACCCACTGAAACCAGTAGGCTTTGTATAATTATTTTGATGCTGTCCATTTGCGGTAATCATTCAATACTTTTACCTTATCTGATGGATAGCTTTTTTTTGTCTTCTTTCCTAAAATTGTCCGAACCATTGATTTAACATCATCAATGCTAGTAAAAAATAAGTTTTTGAGTCTTTGTTTTATGTATTGCCAGACTCGCTCAATAGGATTGAGTTCAGGACAGTAAGGAGGTTGAAAGAAAAGAATAATATTTTCAGAAACTATTAATTTTTGTGCAGTGTGAACTGGGGCATTATCTAGTTGAATAATATGTATTTCCTGACTGTGTTCAATTGAAAATTGTTCTAAAAAAGCTCCCAAACAATTAGAATTAAAACGTGAAAATTCATAGAAGAAGCTTCTCCCTCCTACAGAGTCTACCAAACCGTAAATATAGTAATAACTGTAATGCCATTGTAAAATTTGCTTGGGCTTAACTCCAGCTCTTGTTATTTTCTGACCAGATTCTGTACGATATCCCAATCTGGTTTCGTCCTGAAACCAATAAGATATATTTGGCTTATTTCCCCATTTTTCTTTAATCTCATTGGTTAATCCTTTTATTCTCTCGGCAAAGTGATTCTTAAATGCTGTGATTATTCCTGGTTGTTGCTTCTCATGAATAGGTCGAGCTACTTTTAATTTTCCTTTCAATTCATATCTAACAATTCTCTGTACTGTCGGATAACTTATTTCAATATCTTGGCATACTTTAAGCCACAATTTTATTTCTTGATAACTATCAAATCCTTCGGAGTCAGATAACTCTTGCTGAATTTTAGCTACCGTTTCTATGTCAATCGTCTTACGTGGTTGGATATGCTGGGGAAGCCCCAGCATCCCCCACGCGCTTTTTAGGTCTTCCTGTTTGAGGTGGTTCTTCCAGCAGTTTTGCTATCCCTCCAGTTTTATATAATTGAAGCCAATAGTGTATGGTTGATTCAGACCTTCCCATAATTACAGCTAAATATCTCACTGTTTCGGCTACATTTATTTTGAGTAAATATAGGCTCTGTACTCTAGCATGGTTTAAGGCAGTTTTTTGTTGCTTCATCAGAGACTTTAGTGTCTCTACCGATTCAGAGATTTCAACTTTTGGTACTCCAGACATTAGCTTTTTTTTGTTATTTTATATCTAAACTAAGTCTCCAATGACTTTTGAGAACTGGTATTAGCTGAAAACTTACGATCGCCATTTAAGCAAAGACGAAAGGCAAATCAGTAAGTATAAGATGCAGAAGCGGTGCGACCCACAGAGGCTACCGCCTCAAAGCCGCCCACGCT
>NZ_JRFE01000035.1 GCF_000756305.1 Myxosarcina sp. GI1 | reverse complement strand
TTGGAAAGGCGATGCCCTCCAGGGCATGGCGTTTGCGCGTAACAGAGCCTAGTGGCTCAAGCAAGCCCTGCTTGCGGGCAGCTTTGCTGCCGTCTTACGCCTAAGCGACTTCGAGCTTTGCTCGTGCGGAACGCGCACCAAGACAATTGAGAGAAAGCATTTAGCTTTGAGAACCAGAATTAAAAGATTACAAAGGAAATCTATCTGTTTCTCTAAAATAGTTCAGATGCACGATTTAGTAATTGGTTTGTATATCAATAAGTATGAATTTGAGAGAGAAATCTAGCTGCTTCAACATTATTACTACATTACCACAACTGTAGAGCAGTTAAACTCTTCCCCAATTAGATTCTTATGGTGAAAGGCGAATTTGCTTTGGTGTTACTCCAGTCAATCGCCTAAACTGTTGCGTCAAGTGGCTTTGGCTGGAAAAACCAACTTGTAGGGCGATGTCTGCGATCGCCAAATTTGTTTTCTTTAACATCATTTTCGCCCGTTCCACTCGCTGTTGAATCACATACTGATGCGGCGAAGTTCCTATGGTCTGTTTAAATAAACTAGCAAAGTAAGTTGGGTTGATATTAATAATGCTCGCCAGTTCAGCCAGCGATAAATTTCGGTCGAGGTGAGTATGAATGTAATCGATTACCTGATGCAAGTAGCTGTAAGTTGAGTTCTTATTTTCAGGCGCAACAATTTGTACACCCTTAGAATAGTGGGGTAACAAATGAATCACTAACGCTTGAGACGACGATTCAACATGCAATTTTTCCATCATACCAGCTGAGCGCAACTCAGCTAGCAGCATGGCGATATGCTGAAGCTGCAAGTCTTGCTTGGCAAAATAGTTCACCAGATTAAGTCGTTCTGAATCCATTTCAGCCGTTTCAGCAACTTGTTTGACTAGACTGGGCTGCAGGTGAATGTGTAGTTCTGTCATAAAATTACTATCAATTGTCATTGGAATTCTCCTTTTACTAAACATTTCTCGATTGATTTAATTGGCAAGATTGCTTAGAGCAGCCATTAACCGTGTTCTGTTGTAGCGATCGCTGTAGCGAATGCCGTTGATAAATAAAGTTGGGGTTGCTGTTACACCACTCTGCATTCCGCTTTCGATATCTTCATTGATACGATCGACATGCACTTGTTTAGATAACTCTTTAAGAAATTGAGGAATGTCAAGCCCTAAATCATTGGCGTACTCGACAAGATAACCATTCTCCAACTTTTGTTGATGGGCAAATAAAGTATCGTGCATTAACCAAAACTGTCCTTGGGCAGCGGCGGCCTCGGCAGCTTGGGCTGCCCGTTTAGCATTAGGATGAATTTGTGTTTGCGGAAAATGGCGGAAGATGAAGCATAAATAATCCTCCCCTGAGAAAGCACTAAGCTCTCGTTCAATCCCTTTAATCAGCTTGTAAACATCTGCACTTCTGAAATCTTGATAATCTCCATACATCACCAGCACGACCTTGGCACTTAGCACACCTTGCATCCAGTCTTGGGTTGAAGGTGGCACAAGTAAGGAACTGCGGTTACGCTCGTCGTTCATCTTTTTACATCTGCATCAAACACAGAACCTTGTAATTAACTTGCTCAATCCATTTACTCCCGTACGATTTACATAAATTTAATATAGGTAATTTACTTTTAGTTGTCGTCTACAGTGAGTTAAAATTTTTACACTGTAATTTGATGGAGCAGCCGCTTCTTCTTAAAATAGAAGGTAGGCTCTAACTCAAGTTAGAATCCGATTTCAATCAAAAGATCTACAAACAGACAATGCCGCGTTTAACGGCAACAATCACAGCTTGGGTGCGATCGCTCACATCTAATTTATTCAAAATCCGATTAACATGAGATTTAACCGTGCCTTCACTAATACTCAAAGCTGCCGCAATCTCGGCATTACTCATCCCCTGAGCCAGTGAGCGGAGTACTTCTAGTTCTCTTTCACTCAGTTCTGGATTACTGAGGCGCTCTGCCAACTTTGCTCCTACATTAGGCGGAATATACTGCTGCCCCCGATGAACGGTGCGAATAGCATTTAGAAGCTCGTCAGGTTCAGTTTCTTTTAACAGGTATCCTTTTGCGCCTGCCTGCAATCCCCGATAGATATCTTCATCGCTATCATATGTTGTCAGTACAATAATCCGAGCAGATTTAGCGGCAGCACGAATGGCACCGATGGCGGCAACTCCTTCTACTTCAGGCATTCGCAGATCCATGAGCGTGACATCCGGTTGGTGTTCCTCAAATAGCGCGATCGCTTGTTCCCCATTTTCAGCTTGGGCAATCACCTGCATCTCTGGGTTACGGTTAATAATCGTGGCTAATCCTTGTCGAAAAATGGCATGATCGTCCGCAATCAGAACTCGAATGGTTGTGGTTTGGCTCATTGCGCTACTCCCGATTGACGGTGACAATAATCTCTGTTCCTTGTCCAGGTTGACTCCTAATCGTGAGTTGTGCGCCGATGCGCTCTGCCCGTTCGCTCATGCCGAGTAAGCCAAAACCCTCCGAGCAGGGAATACTCCCAACTCCAAAGCCCTGACCATTGTCTTTCACCCGCAAGCAAAATCGCTCGCGATCGTAGAGCAGATCCACACGAATTTCGTCAGCATTGGCATGTCTAATCGCATTGGTTAAGGCTTCCTGCCCAATCCGCAGTAGGTTACTCTCTACTTCAGTCGGTAGAGCATACATTGCCCCCTCGATCTCATAGTATAAAGTGGCATCCAATGCGGCAGTTCTGATTTGAGCGATAAGACGATGAAGAGCACTCTGTAAATTGCCCTCCTCCAAAAGCTGAGGACGGAGCGCGACGACCGATCGCCGCGCTTCAGTCAGTCCAGTTCGCGCCAGTTCTTTGATCAGGTCTAGATGTGCTTGAGTTGCTTCTAAATCATCCGTTAGTACCTGGTTTGCCGCTCCTACTTGAGCCAGAATGCCTGTAAACGCCTGAGCAAGGGTATCGTGAATTTCGCGTGCCATGCGGTTACGCTCTTCTAAAATCGAGGCTGCTTCTGCTTGCTTTTGCGCCGTAATATCTCGCGTTAGCCAAATCACCCGGTCGTGATTGATTGGGGCAATGCGAGCCGAAAACCAGGCTTCTCGTCCATTTAGAAAGGCACTGTACTCGACCGTGAGGATTTGTTGGGTTCTCAGCACCTGCTGAATATAACTTAGAAATTCATCGGCTTGTTCCTTTCCGAGTTGGTGCATGGTTTTACCAATCATCTCCTCAAAGGGGTGCCATAGTAGATTTGGTTCCTGTGCGATTATTTCAAGGAATTGCCCTTCAGCAGTCAGTACAAATAATGGATCGGGAATTGCCTCAATTAGAGTCCGTAGCTTTGACTCTGAGGCTTGTAAGGCTACTTGTGCTTGTTTGCGTTCGTGTAGCGCAGTTTGCTGTTCGCTAATATCTGCAACCACTCCTTCTACACATTCATCAGCAACATTCAGACGAGAAGAGAAAAGTCCCCAAAGCAATGTTCCATCTCGTTTTCGTATCTGGACTTCAAAGCTTCGCACTTCCCCATCCCGCTTCATCATCTCAATGGCTTGTTGGCGAACGTTGGGATTTACATAGTAGTTTACAGTATGCTCAAACCCAATCATTTCATCGGGTGAATCAAAGCCAAACAGATCGGCAAAGCGTTGATTGGCTTCGAGAATTAATCCATCAGAGAGGCGAGTGCGGTAGATGCCAACCTGCGAGTTTTCAAAGATAGTTCGGAACTTGGCTTCGCTTCGTTGTAATGCAGCAGTTCGTTCTGCGACCTGTTGCTCTAAAGTGCAGTTGTAGTCAGCTAGGAGTTTCTCGGCTTGTTTGCGCTCTGTAATGTCCTGAAAGGTAGCGATCGCATAAGTGATATTGCCCTGGCGATCGAAAACGGGTGTTCCCCGTGCCTCAAGTAGAATTGAGACACGATCTCGACGAATTTCTATATCTTCAGTCCTAGTGCGTTCGCCCCTTAATGCCCGCACAGCAGGCAAGCTCTCCGCTGGATAGATTCGATCCGTTCCTGCTACATAAAGTTGATAAGCCTCTGAGATCTGCTCCGGTGCTATAGAAGTATCAGTTTCTTTGCCCAGGAGTTGATTGCCGCATTGGTTGGCATAGTAAGGGCAACCCGCCGCATCCACGATCCCAATACCCACCGGAATCGCTTCGAGGAACTGGGCGATCTTGCTTTCCTTAGCCTGCAGTTCTGAGTAAAGCTTGGCATTTTCGATGGCGATCGCTGCTTGAGTTGACAATAGCTGCAAGACCTGCGATCGCTCTGGTGTAAATACTCCGATTGCTAACCGATTTTCTAAATACAATATACCGACCAGCTTGGCTTGATTCAGCAGTGGCAAACAGAAAATAGATTGAGGCTGGTTCTGTTGAATGTATGGCTCATTAATAAAAGTACCTTCACGAGTTGCATCATTTAAGGCGACAGGTTTCAGAGTCCGAATCACATATTGAATGATTGATTCTGGCAGTCGATCGGCAATTGGAATAGACTGTAACACCTGAGTCGCGCAAGCATTCTCATCGGCATTGAGTTCACAAGCCGCTTCAATTGACCATTCTCCTGAGTTTTCTAAAATCAAATATCCGATTTGTGCGCCAGCATTCTCAATTAAAATTTGCATCAGCGATCGCAGCAATTGCTTCAGTTCAATTTCACGAGAAATCGCCTGTGAAGCTTTCATTACTGCTGCTAAATCGAAATCAGTATGGAAGGGATTAGAGATAGTTTCAGCAGTAACAGGAATTGATGTGGAAGCGGCTCTAGACGACTGAAAAAAGAACTGTGGATAGCGTTTTTCTAAGTCTTTAACTTTAGCAGTTGCGCCCCAGCGATCGTAGCAATAGTGCGCTTCTTTTATGTATGTTTGAGCAATTTTTTCGCGACCTCGCGCTAGATAATGTTTAGCCGCTAACTCATAAGCTAATGCTTCTTCCTGGATATACTCAGTTTCAGCAGCACCTGCGATCGCTCGTTCGTAAAGTTCCTCAGCCTTAAAGAATTGCCCTAAGACTCGCGCTTTCTCTGCTTCGACTAAATGAGATTTATGTAGATAATTCATTGGGGCATGACTCGCCCATTTTTGCATCTTTTCTTGGTTGGTGTTAACACAGTTTAGCCAAGCGGCTTTTTCAGAGTTTGAAGCATCGAGCGATAGACTCAAAAGCGCCAGAGAATGATAAAAACAGAATACAGGTAAAAGCTTTACTGCCGACGCTTCTTCAAAATGTCGCCTTGCCAAAATAGCAGTCTGTACAGCTTGATGGTGTTCTCCAAATAGATAACACAACATGACTTTGTGCAAATAGAGTATTTGAATTGCAATTCCATCTTTAACTGCAATAGCGTGTGGTAACGCCTCCTCTTCATTAAAAACCCGACCAACTAAGCGGCTGGAATTCTCAGCCCTATCTAACAAATTAAGAGTGGTCTGCCACACTATCGCAATCCAAGTCGAGGGGCTTTCCCGTCTGATTCGAGCAACCGCTTTGCTGTAGGTTGCCATTTTCTGTTCCAGTTGGGTGAGTTCCTCACCGACAAAAAACGAGTGGTGGCACACGGTATATGCAACATAACTAGCGATTTCAAAGTCTCCGGCTTCCACTCCTTCTTGATAAGCCTCAACTAGCAGTGGTATCGTCTCCCTAAGATGTACTTTCCATTGCATAACATGGTAACTAAATATGTGTAATGCTTTAACCTTGCCTTTTTTGGTATTCAATCGTTCCGCCAAGCTAAGAGCCAATTGACCAAATTTATAGCCGAGTTCAATGTCTCGAACAACTCCACATAGAACAAACCCGTAGCCAGCACAGCCCAGTGGTGACCAGGTAGCATTGCCGTAGTTGATTGATAAATTCACCATTTTGCAAGCAATCAGTATCACAAGTGCTGGTGATGCTATGAATGCAGCAGACCCTATATTCGCTAGGATTGACATTGCTGCTAGCGGTTCTGGTGCAGTCATCTCTGGTAAATTAATCAAGTCTTCAATTTCTCGTTCAGCAAGTAGTACCGACGTTGACTCCAATCCGCCTAGAACATCTAACTCACTTTGATCTTCTGGTAAAATCACTCCTAGGAGCTTCAGCGCCTCCAAGCCAATTTTGAGTGCTTCTTTCAGGTTGCCCTGTGACAAATATCTTTGAATGCTGCTATCGTAAACTTGAACTTTGTCAACCACTGTTTTGGCACGACCGAGTACCACTTCCACCAACTGTTCCATCTCATCAAAGCAACCCTTGAGATACGCCGCTTCTGCTGCTTCTGAGTACAGCGCTAAGGTGAGATCGTACTCACTCTGCCAACTCTCTGAATTAAAGAGTTGAATCCCTGTAGTAAAATACTTAAAAGCTGCTTCATAAGCCGTTGCTGCCTTTGCTTTCTGACCTGCCATTAAATTCAATCTAGCAATTTCAGTTTGTTCCGATCGAGTAGTGACTAGCTCAAGTCCTTGATTGAGATGATCGATGATTTCAAACAACCGATCGGACCGTTGCTCTGGTGAAGTTTTTTCGAGCAAATTGTGACCGATTTGGAGATGAACAACCTGTTTCTGCGATTCATCAATCAAAGCATAAGCCGCTTGCTGAACGCGATCGTGCAGAAACTTATATTCTTGAACCAACAAGTCTTCGTCCAAGTCAGACAGAGGTTGAATTAATCCTGCTTGGATCGCTGCTAATAAATCCTGAAAAATTGCTTTCGGCGATTTTTCGCAAACGATCGCCAATGTCTCTAAATCAAATTCAGCCCCAGTACAAGCGGCGATGGAGAGAACTTGCTGTGTTGCTTCCGACAACTTCTGCAACTGACGCAGCAGCAACTCCACCACATTATCGGTGATATCTTGAGCTTCAATCTCAGCTAGGTTCCACTGCCAACTCAACTGTTGGGCATCAAAGGTTAACAAGTTTTCGCTATGCAGCAGCTTCAAAAATTCACCAACAAAGAAAGGATTTCCCTCGGTTTTCCGCAACACGACTTGGGCTAAGGAACGAACGGTATCACGATTGCGATGTAATGTCTCAGCCACCAGTTGAGTCAACGGTTCCAGCGTTAAGGGAGCCAGGGTGATTTCCTGAAGTACTGCTCCCTGGTTTCGCATGCTCTCTAGTGTTAAGACCAATGGATGCATTGGAGTCAGTTTGTTATCTCGGTAGGCTCCGATCAAAAACAGATACTGAATCTGCTCATCAAGCAAGATGAGTTCGATTAGCTTCAACGTCGCAGAGTCGATCCACTGCAGATCGTCTAAAAAAATGACCAGGGGATGCTCTTTTGTACAAAACGCCCGCACAAATCTTTGAAACGTGAGATTGAAGCGATTTTGTGCTTCTGTTGCTCCAACTTCGGGCACAGGTGGTTGCTTGCCAATGATTAACTCAACTTCGGGGATGACATCAATGATGATTTGTCCATTGCTGCCCAGAGCACTGAGTAAACGCGATCGCCATACTTCCACCTGTTCATTGGGTTCGCCCAATAGTTGCAGCACTAATTTTTGCAGAGCATCGACGATCGCGCTGTAGGGAATATTGCGCCGAAATTGGTCAAATTTACCCCAGATAAAATAGCCGTGCTTTGCGGCGATCGGTTTAAAGAGTTCCTGTACCAATGCTGTTTTGCCAACGCCAGCGTAACCAGAGACCAGCATCATTTCACGGACTGCCTTACTCTCTGCCACCCTGTCAAACGCCACCCATAATGCTGCAATCTCCGCTTCTCGCCCATACAGTTTTTGAGGAATGCGGAACTGCTCGGAAACATCTTGCAGTCCCAACGACATAGCGTTAATCTGCCCCATTTCTGCCAGTTGTTGGGCACAGCGCTCTAGATCTGCTTTGATGCCCCAGGCACTTTGATAACGATCCTCTGCATTTTTTGCCATCAGTTTCAAAATCAGGTTTGAAACAGGTTGGGGAATCGTAGCATTCAATTCATGCGGGGGAATCGGCGGTGTAGCAATGTGACAGTGAACTAGTTCCAGGAGATCGCTGGTGGGAAACGGCAATTGTCCCGTCAACAGTTCGTAGAAGGTTGCACCCAATGAATAAAAGTCGGTGCGATAGTCGAGCATCCGGTTCATTCGCCCGGTTTGCTCTGGCGACAAATAGGCGGGGGTTCCTTCTAGAAGATAGAGATTTTTGAATGTGGGATTGGTGCGACTGAAGCGAGTGGCAATGCCAAAATCAATGATTTTGACAACGCCAGTCCCCGGATTAAAGACAATATTGCCAGGATTAATATCTTTATGGATGACATGAGCCGCATGGATTTTGCCTAGAGTATCAGTAATGGCGCTCGCCAGCTCTAGAAACGTTGATAAAAGCATGGGGCAGAAATCATATTTCTGCCCTATCCAGTACTCTAAAGATTCCCCACCAAAATCTTCTAGAAAGATGACGAGCGATCGCTCATAATCCTGCTGGCTGTAAGCTTTTACTACACCTTCAATATTAAGAGAACAGGTAATTTCATATTCTTGTCGATAACGAGTTAATTCTTGAATAGAAGGATAATTCTGCTTGAGAACTTTAGCAACTACTGCACAATTATCTTGCTCTCTAACCCCCCGATACAATAGAGAAGTCGGACTCTCATAGATTTTGCTGTGAATGGCGACTCCGGGTAGGGCAATCACATTAAACTCTCTTTCAGTGAAGTATTGTCAACCTTTTCCCACAGTATATTATATCATTTGCCCCACATCTTGCATCTCTATTAATAGACGTTCAAATTGCTGCAAAAGTATCGTAGTCATAGCCAAATGTAGTCCTTACAAAACAGTGGATGTCAAAAATTCAAAGGTCTTGCATCAGTCTTAATTCTCTCAAAGCTCGATGCAACAATTAAATATAGAGCGATTATGGCAAAGATAAATCAAATACACACTGCTTCTCAACAAGATATTTTAATCGCTTTCACATCTTTACTACACTACCTAATATTGTTCCGCAATCAATTCTGGGACACGTAGCGAAGCACAGACGCAAAGCGTCTTAGCGCGCTGGCGCGCGTTTGGGCGAAAGCCCTGTCCGAAAGCTTATCGCTATTTAAAGAACGGATTATAGTCAAAGGAAGTTGTTCTTTGCTCACTGTTTTGGCATAAGAGTCAGTTAAATAGTTGCTAAACTCTTGTTGTTGGGCTACATAAGTTTGAAAAAAAGCCACGCTCAAAAACTTAAGATACGAACGAGCTAATGCCAAATGCAAATCTTCTATCTGTGAAGATAATTCGGCATTAGCATTATTTGTGTCTTGTTCGTCAATAAAGGAAAAATGAGTACTATTTTTAACCAAAACTAAATATTTTTGGCTGTCTGACAGCCAGGTAAATGGCTTGAGCTGTTCGTCTAAAGCAGGTGCAAACAAATCTTTATCTCCAGCCACAATCGCTAAAGGAACTTTTAATCGATTCATTCCAGCTCGATCGAATATAGGATTACTTACAGGATTAATCGCGATCGCTGCGATAATTCTCGAATCAGATAAATCCGTATTAGGTGGAGTTGCAGTACTACTCTGACACTGCCAGTATACTGCGGGATTAAGATTAATTTGTTCGCGACTTCTCCATTGGGCACACTTTCTCTGCACCTGCTGCCAGTTTACCTTAGCTCCTGCGATCGCCAATGAAGTATAGCCTCCTAAAGATTGACCGATAACACCAACCTTTTGCAAATCGAGCTTGTTTTGCCACAGGCGATCGTTTTGGGATTTTTGTTCTATTTCATCTAGCAACAGAGTAATTATTTTCGGCTGTTCGATCCATTCATTATCCGATGGCGGTGTATCTAACTTATTTAAAACAGCATTAACTCGTGTAGCATTAGTCCCAGGAAAATTTAAAGTCGCTACCCCAAAACCATAAGAAGCCAAATGTCTGGCAATATATCCAAACTCTTGCCAATTAGTGTTTAATCCTGGAGCAATTACAATTAACGGCGCAGGTTGGTGGGAATCCACAGGTAAGTAAACTACTCCCTGAATTCGGCGATTGCTAATGTAAGCAGTAACTTGATTTTGGTTGGGTTCGATTGTCAAAAACTCTCGATGCCATTTTTTTGTATCAGCTTGACTTAAATCTACTAAAGAATTAAGCTCTAAAGAATTAACATATTCTGCCTTGGCGATTTCTTCATTTTCTAAGATCTGAAATACCTTTTCTGTATCTACTAAAATTTTGTTAGCTTCATCAACCGCTTCAATAATCCGATCGATGTTTAGCTTTAGAGTCTTAGTACTATAAAGACGCAAAACATCTAGCACCTTTAGTCCTCCTTGCGATTTGTTGGCAGCTAAAATCAGCGAGGCTTTCAGAGCAGGCAAGCTTACCTTAGTAGGAGAATTGATGATTTTAGCAATTTCCTTAATTAATTCTTTACCAATAGGTAAGTTAAGAAAAACATTTGCATTGACTCGATTGACATCAAAGCTATGATTTAATAAATATCTCAACTTTGCTAAATTTTCTGGGCTAACACGCTTGGCATAATAATTGAACTTAGGAGTAATCTTAACTTCTTGGGCAAATGTTTCTAGATCGGCAACAGAAATGTAAAACTCGCCAAAAATTCCGTAGTTAAAAGCCAAGCGATCCGCACTCACTGCGGGTAAAATCGAGGTGGTTAAGATAAAGCTACAGCAGATTAAGATTAAAAAATAAGTACGTAAAAATTTATATTGTTTGTACCAAGCGCGCGGAAAATAGCATTTGCTAATAAAATTAAAAGCGCGTAATTTAACTTGGCATAATGACAATTTCATTATTCTCAGAGACTATTTGTAAAAAGAAAATAGAGTGTAAAAGTTTAAAATAAATCATAAAAAGAAAGACATTAAGACTATAAAAGTTCAAGATGACTTGCAAATGTTGTCTTTCAGTCTTGAATGATTTGAAGTAGAAAATTGTAGGCGAAGAGAAATAGATTAAAGAGAAATTGTCAACGCCATCTTATATCTACTCTCTTGAGGATTGTAAATGGCAATCGCTTCATAGCTATGTTCGGCAAGTGATAGGCAACTTTGGGCAGAGGTTGATAATTTATTAGATACTTAATTGCGGTTGCATGAGTTTGTCTTTTTTCTTGGTCAAACTTTTGAAATTCTCGATCGATTAAGCATAACGACTCAAATCATTAGCTGCAAAGAAACTCGGACACAGCACCCATTTAGATTTGTGCCATGCCACCATCGACAAATAGCTCAATGCCGTTGACAAAGCTGCTGTCATCTGAAGCCAGAAAGACAACGGCTTTGGCGATCTCGTCGGGCGTGCCGACTCTTCCCAGCGGGATACTGATGGCTTCGCTATCTATGAATGTCTGTAACTCCTCATCACTCAGTCCAAAGCGATCGTAACCAGGAGTCGGAACCGTGCCAGGACTAATAGCATTCACCCGAATTTTGCGTTCTTTAAGGTCGAGTATCCAGTTGCGGGCAAACGAGCGCACGGCAGCCTTGGTAGCGCTATAAACGCTGAAGGCTGGGATGCCTCTGATAGAAGCAGTTGAGGCATTCAAGATGATGGAAGCACCCTCTGGTAATAGCGGCAGTGCCTTCTGCACAGTGAAAAGTAGACCCTTGACATTAGTGTTGAATGTTTTGTCAAAGTGTTCTTCGGTAATCGATCTGAGCGGGATGGGTTGTCCAACGCCAGCATTGGCAAAGATTATATCCAAGTGACCTTGCTCTTGCTCGATTGTGGCGTAAAGACGGTCGAGGTCTGCCAGATTTGAGACATCGCCCTGAATGCCAGTAACGTTCTTACCGATTTCTTTCACAGCGGCATCGAGTTCAGTCTGACGACGACCCGTAATGAAAACATAGGCACCTTCGGCGACAAAATGTTTAGCAGTGGCAAGACCGATGCCGCTGGTGCCGCCAGTAACAAGTGCAACTTTTTCTAAGAGTTTTTGTGACATAATACTTTTTCGGTTGAGTTTAAGGTAATAATCCATTCTTGGTTTTAGATAGTAGGTGCTGTGAGCAACCGATGTTGGGTTCTCGGTCATTCCTAAACTGATTAGATTTTCTATCTATCGCCAATGCACTGAGTTTTAATGCTTAACTTCTTTTAGATTCTTATGGTGAAAAGCGAACTTGCTTTGACTGGAGTAACTTACTTGTAAAAAGCAATGTCTGCGATCTTTTTAGCCAGCTGGTACTACCAACTGCCTACTAACGCTTGAATTTTAGACCGTGCTTCGTTTAGCCCCCGTTTTCGTGCGTCATCTCCCAGATCTAAACCATTGGCATGAATGAACTGAATATCAGTGACACCCATGAATTGAAAAGGATAACGGAGTGCAGGTTCCTGAGCATCCCATCCTTCATAGGGAGAACCCGATCCAAACTCAACGCCTCGTGAGGTAATGAACAACACTTTCTTACCATTCGCAAATCCTTTAAATTGACCATTTTCATCGCTGAATGTGCGATTCACACGAACAATGTGGTCGATGTAGGCTTTGAAGTTGGATGGAATGCTGAAGTTATACATTGGCACGCTGAAAACACATCTATCTGCTGCCAAAAATTCATCCACTAACTCGTCGGAAAACTTCAGCAGTTCAGCCATTTCTGGAGTCAGTGCTTCTGGAGGAGTAAAGTAAGCTGCAATCCAGTCTTCGGTGACGTGAGGAACTGGAGTTTGTCTTAGATCGCGATAGGCGATCGCATCATCAGGATGTCGGTCTTGCCACGCCGTGATGAACTCTTTAGCTAATTGGCGAGATTTAGAACGCTCGCCTCTTGGACTTGAATCGATATGCAGAATGCTTGCCATAGTGCCTCAATCAGAAACTTTAATTTCATCTAGACAGTAAGCTACCGCTGATGCAAAACTTAAGGAACAATTGCAGTAGCGCGAATTTCAATCCGCATCGTTGGCAGTGCAAGCGCCGCGACACCTAGCTCTGTCCAAATTGGGGCATGATTGGGCATGTAATGACGAAATAGCTTGACCATCACATCGTTAACCTCTGGGGGAAACCCTCCAACATGGTAAGAATTTACGTGGACAACATGCTCCCAACCCGCATCGGCAGTTGCCAAGGTTCGCTCTATGTTCCTAAATGCCTGAGCAATCTCGTCCGCGAGCGATTCGGGAATTTGCAGATCGTCATCCCAGCCGCCTTGTCCTGATATCTCCACTCGATTGCCAATTTTTAGCGCTTGCGAGTAATGTAATTCATTCAGCATGCGTTCCCCATAGCCAGGGGTGACAAAAAATTTGGGCTTACTCATTTTGTTCCTTTATTTTAGTACAGTTGATATTTTTTTGAAACACTATTGTGTTTCTTTTAGCATCACGTTTGTTGCATCGATCTAAAGTATACTGAGTTCTAAGTTTCGATTTCTTTCAAATTCTTATGGTGATTTATCAGATTCTTATGATGAAAGGCGAATTTGCTTTGGTGTTACTCCAGTCAATCGCTTAAACCATTGCGTCAGAGGGCTTTGACTAGAGAAGCCGACTTGTAAGGCGATGTCTGCGATCGCCAAATCCGTTTTCATCAGCATCTATTTTCGCCCTTTCCACCCGCTGCTGAATCGCGTACTGATGAGGAGAGATTCCCATTGCTTGTTTGAACAAACTGGCAAAATAAGTAGGGCTGATATTAATTACACTTGCTAATTCAGCCAAAGACAAACCTCGATTCAGATAAGCTTGGATGTAATCGATCGCCTGCTGCAACTAGGTGCGAGTGAAGCTGCTGTTTTGTGATGCGATCGGTTGTGTTAGGGTCGAATAGTGTCGTAGTAAATGAATCACCAGGATTTGAGTGAGTGATTCGACATATAATTGCCCCATCATCCCACCCGATCTCAACTCAGCTAAAAGCAGCTCAGTCAGTAGTCGCTCGTTCAGCAGAACTGCTTCCGTCTATTAATTCTACGTTATCGATTCCATCAGCCTGTAATGGATAAGATTGCTTCAGCAACTCAGCGACTTCTTGCGCGATCGCGATCGGGGCATGATTGACGTTAGAGTCGTGGAGAGAATCAGTTTGAGGGATAACCTCATGATCGAAATCATTCTTGCTCTGTAATTTTAAATGCGTCATAAGGCTATTCTCAATGAAATGCTGATTTGGGTACTGTTGCAAAAACTTGAGACGGAATTGTAGTATTTAACAAATGCTCTCAGCTCAAAGGTTGTGGTCTTGCAGTTTCTTCTTCAGGGAGTGGAATAAATTCGGTTTCTTGTGGTACTAGAGGAAATTTACCCGATTGCCAATCTTGTTTAGCTTGTTCGATTCGCTCTTGGCGACTGGAGACAAAGTTCCACCATTTATGGCGTTCTCCTACAGGTTCACCACCAATAACTATACATCTAGCATCGGTTTTGGCAGTTATTTCCACTTCATTTTTAGGGGCAAGGATTGCCATTCGGTGTTGTTCTAGCTCTTTGCCATCGATAATAATTTCTGGTGTAACGCTATAAATTGCTCGTTCGCTGTACTCGGCAAGAAGCCTAAATTTGCCTCCTGAAGTAAAAACTAGATCGAGATAAATAGTAGGGGAGAGAGTTTCAACGGGAGAAAGCTTACCACTTGTTTCTCCTGCAATGAGAGTAATTTTCACTCCGTTCTCCGTCCAGGTTGGAATATCTGCACTCTTGTAATGACGAAACCAAGGTTCGCTCTCTTCATCTGATTCGGGTAAAGCCACCCAAATTTGAATTGCATGAAGAGTACTTTTAATAGCGCGATCGCTATCTGGACTTCTTTCCGAGTGAACGATTCCCGTTCCCGCACTCATCCAGTTAACTGCACCAGGCTGAATTTCACGAACGCTGCCAAGGCTATCGCGATGCAGTAATGCACCCTCAAACAGATAAGTAACCGTTGCTAAATTGATATGAGGATGTGGTCTGACATCTACCCCCTCGCCAGGAAGAAATACGGCAGGACCTAAATGGTCGAAGAAAATGAACGAGCCAACCATCATCCGTTCATTATGGGGTAAGCTACGACGAGCGTTGAATCCGCCTAAATCTTTGATGTGGGGAGTAAGTATTTGAGTAATATTAGTCATAAGAACAAACAGCAGGTATGGATTATTTGATTTTGAATACAAATTTTATGATGGGTGAAGCCATTCATGAAACAGGCGGGTTAATCTGGGCATTACTACATAAGCCAACAACAAAACTACTATTGCAGTAATAATTGCTTGACGCAATAGATAGGGTAAACCTGCCAAGTACGGGGCAACAAAATGACCTAGAGTAGATACACATATAAAAACCCCAATCCAGGTAACAAAGGCAGTCTTATATTTAGGAGGTGGAGTTGAGGCGACATTTGGCAGAGATACTAAGGCTTCTAATCCTGTTAAAACTTGCACATTTTCAGGCTTTTCGGTTAAGGGTTTAGCTCGCTCGATCCAATCTCGACGTTCGGGCGATCGCATCCATTGACGAAGATTATTATAATTATTAAAACGTAAAATAATTGCATATTCACCACCAGAGCTAGATTTTGGTCTGAGGATAGTTACTCCGTTATGACCTTCAAATTTTCTCGCAGTTTGGGATATTCCTTGCAGCCACTCTTCGTAACCCGTTTCTCGATCGGGACGTATATAGTGAGAAATAATTGCCGTAACCTGTTGATTTTGAAGATTTGTTTCGGTATTCATCAGCCTAATCAGATTTTAGTTTTATCAAAAGAATTAAAAAGAAAACGTCGTCCGTACAGTTCCCATATAAATGGTGTCATTACTATCGTTATGTTCGGGATTAAAAATCACCAAAAATCCAGGAGTTACAGAAATGCGATCGCTGGCGGGAAAACGATAAAACAATTCCAAATTGAGGGCGGGATCGGGATCTTCAATTCCTGCAAACTCGTTCTCGATTAATTTGGGGGGTTGACCAAAAACCACCCCCGTTAAATCCCCTTCTTTAGCGAAATCGGTTACGGCAAAGGTAGCAGCATAGTATAAAATTTCTGCTGTAGGTTTATCTTCGAGGTCTTGAGCGACGGCACGTACCCAGCCAGCCCAACCACCAAGAAATATTTGAGAGTTAATTTGCCAGTTGGTAATAAAGCCAAAAGAATCTGCGCTAATACTATCGCTGCTATCACCAAAAGGAGCGTTCGTGTTTTGTCCACCTGCATTGATGTCAACAGCATTATATGAACGGGAATAAGCCAGAGCTATTTGACCAGAATCGGTAGGTTTCCAAGTAAACTGACCCAAAGCAGTAAATTCTCCGTCAAATAATCCAGAACCATCTTCGGGTGAAGCTGCATCTTCAGCTAAATAAACGGCAGACAGATTAAACTGCGAACTAATATCGTAGCTAATGCCTGCTCCAGTCCCCCCAATATTTTCCCGATAGATAGGACTGCGAACTCCAAACAAAAAAGGAGAACCTGTAGCATCACTTCCCAACAAGGGATTAGCAACATCAACTACGTCAAAAATTGTACCCACTGAAAGTAAAGTTATCTCGATCTCGTCTGCTACTGGAAATTGATAGAATAACTGGTCGACTTCGAGCTGGTTGTCAGTATCATTATCAAAGCTCAAACGAGTCATATTGGTACCCGTAGCAGAGCTTAGATTTTGAACATTACCTGCTAACAATCTGACTCGCAACAAATCTTGACCTGTGAAGCTAGTATTTAAAAACAAGCGAATACGATTGCTGAAAGTAAAATTATTGTCGATTTCTTCTGAATCTTCAGTTGACTCTCCTGCGGGAATTGCTTTATCGTCTCTGAAGGCAGCAGTTGTGGCAAAGATAACCTGACCGCTTAATTTTGTTGTAGTGGAGAACTGCTCATCTTCTAATACGCTAACTCGCTTATCTAATCGATCTATTTTTGAGGCAATCGTCTCTAACTCCGAGGCAAAATCTCGTTGTAATCTGCTTAAGGTTTCAAAATCCTCTTGAGGGAAGGATCGGCGATCTAATTCAACTTTCGTTAACAGAGCGTTCAAGGCTGCTGCAAATTCATAGCGACTTAGAGAGCGATCTCCTCTAAAAGTTCCGTCTTCATAACCTTGAGGAAAGCCATATCGTTCGATTAAATTTTGCAAAGCAGAATAAGCCCAGTCTGTGGGACGAACATCTTGTAAATCTCGGACGTTTGTAATTTGTTGATTTTCTGTATACTGAGTAGGTTGTCGAGCTAAAACTTTAGTGCCTAATCCGCTTAATAAGGTAAAGTAGCAAATGGACAGTCCAGTCAAGCAGAATCGAGATAGCAAGTAGCAAGTTTTAAAGGATGTCTCTTTGTATAAAGCAATTGGAAGTAAGACCCATAGCTTTGGTATCTGTTGTTTGACTTTCACTCTAAAAACTCCTGTTTCTTATCTCAATGAGGTTTAGTAACAGCAAGCGCAAGCCATACCTCCCCAGAAACGAGATAGACTACCCGATCTACTAAGAGAAGAAAGATTGAAATTGTGCTGGTTCGGCGGATTCGCGATCGCCTTTGTGACAGATTGCTGTTGGTTGGCGGTTAGTAAAGTAACCTTGGAATCATTGTGATAACCGCCGAAATACTTCACGGGCGACCAATTGGGACTTACAGGTAAAGGTGGCGGAGACAAATTGCTGAATTCTTCAGTGGCGTAGACGGGTTTGCCATCGACAATAGTAAGCACAGATTCGAGGTGTTTGATTCTCTCTTTTGGTACAGAGAAATAATCTTCTGAAAGCACGGCTAAATCTGCTAATTGACCTGGAACGATCGAGCCTTTGTTGCCTTCTTGATTGTCAAACCAGGCAGTAGCCTTCGTATACATTCTCAACGCATCCATGCGGTCAAAGCGATTTGCTTCGGGATAAAGACTCATTCCGCCTACTGTCTTGCCCGAAACCAGCCAATACAAACCCACCCAGGGATTGTAGCTAGCAACTCTTGTGCCGTCTGTCCCTCCCGATACGGGAATATCCATTGCCAGCATCTTTTTAATTGGGGGAGTATGATTTGCAGCCTCAGCACCATAGCGGTCTACAAAGTATTCTCCTTGATAAGCCATGCGATGTTGAATGGCAATACCTCCCCCTAACGCTTTGACTCGTTCGAGATTGCGATCGCTAATGGTTTCAGCATGGTCTAAAATCCAGTGCATCCCCTCAAAAGGCACTGCGCGATTGACATTTTCAAAGACATTTAAAAAACGGGAGATAGACTCGTCATAGGTTGCATGGAGTCTAAAGGGCCATTGATTTTCTGCCAGAAGCTGAATAACTCCCGTTAATTCTGTCTCCATTTTGGCAGCAAGATCGGGGCGAGGTTCGGTAAAGTCTTCAAAATCCGCAGCCGAAAAAACTAACATTTCTCCCGCACCGTTAAGGCGATAAAAGTCGTCTCCCTGTGCTGGATTGGCAATATTAATCCAACGTTCAAAATCGGCTTTTTCTTCTCCAGGGTTTTGGGTAAACAGGTTATAAGCAATTCGCACCGTCATTAAACCATCTTTATGGAGGCGGTCGATAACCTGATAATCATTGGGGTAGTTTTGTCCCCCACCACCAGCATCAATAACGCTAGTAAGACCCAGACGATTCATTTCTCGCATATAGTGGCGACTGGAATTGATTTGGTCTTCTAAGCCTAAAACCGGTCCTTGAGCGATCGCAGCATATAAAATTGTGGCGTTGGGTTTAGCAATCAGCATTCCTGTAGGATTACCATTACTATCTTTTTCAATGACAGAATTAGGAGGGGGTGTGGTATTGCGATCGATCCCTAATGCTCTTAATGCTGCGCCGTTGAGTAAAGCGCGGTTGTAGAGATTGAGAATAAATACGGGTACATCTTGAGAAACCGCATTGATTTCTGCCAGAGTGGGCATTCTTTTTTCGGCAAACTGAAACTCATTCCAACCGCCAATCACTCTGACCCATTGTGGAGCAGGAGTTCTACGAGCCTGTTCTTTAAGCATTTGCAAGGCATCGGCTAGAGAAGGAACGCCATCCCAGCGCAGTTCCATGTTGTAGTTCAAACCACCGCGAATCAGGTGAGTGTGACTATCATTTAATCCTGGTATTACGGTACGTCGATTGAGATTAATAACTTGGGTATTATCACTTCGATAAGCCATCACCTCTTTTTCCGTTCCTACAGCCAGAAAGCGATTATCTTTGATTGCTAGGGCTTCGGCAAAAGAACGTTTCTCGTCTTGGGTGGCAATAGTAGCATTGTGAAGAATTAAATCTGCTGGATTGGTAGCAGGTTCGGGAGGATTTTGTCCCCAAGATTTTCTATCTAGTAAGTAAGTCGAAAATCCTGCTGCTAAAGCCCACTTAAAAAAATCACGTCTTTTAGTCTTGCGATAATTATTCATTATTTAACTAAGGATCTTGTTCGTAGGTTTGCTGCGTTGGGGAGCTTTGTGCACCATTGTGTAAGCGTAGTCCACGCCCATTCCATAAGCTCCGCTGTGTTCTTTAACTACAGCTAGAGTTGTGTCGTAAGTTTCTTTTCGCGCCCAATCTCGTTGCCATTCTAAAAGTACTTGTTGCCAGGTTACTGGCACAACTCCTGCCTGAATCATCCGATTCATAGACGCACGATGAGCCATTTCGCTCGTACCACCACAAGCATCTTCCACGACATACAGTTCATAATCATCAGCCATAGCGGAGAAGGCGCACATATTAATACAAACTTCCGTCCATAATCCCGAAAGAATTAATTTTTTACGACCAGTTGCAGCTACAGTATCTCTAACCTTTTGGTCATCCCAAGAGTTCATACTGGTTCTTTCCAATACATCATTATCGGGAAAAACTTCTAAAATTTCGGGCCACATATAACCGCTAAAGCTTTCCGTTTCTACACTGGTGAGAATTGTCGGAACTTTGAATACTTTGGCACTTTTTAGCAGCGCGACAACGTTATTTTTCAAAGTCTGTCGATCTATACTGACCACCCCAAAAGCCATCTGAGGTTGATGGTCGATGATTAATAGTGTGGAATTTTGAGGAGTTAGAAGTTCAATTTTGCTCATCAGTATTTTTGCTATTTAATATTGTCTATGGTTGTTTTCTAAAAAGATTCGTATTTTATCTTTTTCAAAATGCTGTCTCCTGTTTTGCTTGTTGCTTCCGTAGAGGAAACCTCAAGTATTAATGTCCACCTGAGGTCACTAAAGGAGGTGTTGTTGCCAAGAGCTGATGTTCCCATGCAAGGGCCACCGCACTAGCACCGCCATGCTCGAGAATAATATCTGAGACACCCGCAGTTGTTTCTGTGCGTGCCCAGTCACGTTGCCATTCAGCAAGTACAGCCATCCAGTTGATTGGAATTGCACCAGCCTGAACCATACGGCGAACAGCCATGTCATGAGCTTCCGCAGTAACACCGCCCGAAGCATCGGTAACGATGAACACTTCATAACCCTCACCAAGCGCCTGAATTGCTGGCATTGCGAGACAGATCTCGGTGTAAAGTGCAGCAAGTATAAGTTGCTTGCGTCCACTTTTCTTCACTACATCTGTAACGTTTGGATCTTCCCATGTATTGATGAAAGTGCGGTCGATCGGTTTTCGATCGGGAAAAACATCCTGTAGTCCCTTAATGATATAACCCCCTCTTTCTTCAATTACTGTGGTAAGGATTGTTGGTACGTCGAACACCTTTGCCGATTTGGCAAGACCAATAACATTGTTAACGATCGTCGTAGGTTCATGGCTGTTCAAGTTGGCAAACTGATAGGGCTGGTGGTCAATAAGTACCAGGATACTATCTTCTGGACGAAGCAGTCCTTCTAAGCCTATTTTTGGATTTTTAGACATAGCTATAGATTTCTATTTAGAGATTGATGGTTGCAGAATTTTCTTGACTGATAGTAACGTAAGACAATGAAATCTTCTGTGGATACTGCTTTAGATTCTTGTCTGATTTAACTTAAATATAATGTGTTCTAATGCTCGATTTCTTTCAGATTCTTATGGTGTTTTGTCAAATTCTTATGGTGTTAGCGAATCTGCTTGGGTGTCATTCCAGTGAGGCGCTATGAAATCAATAAAATTCTGACAATTGTTTAGTCGCCATTTGAGAATTACAGCTTACAACGGCTGTTCTTTGATTTTCAATCCTTCAATCACGCTTTTAGCCAGCGATCGCTCGTTCAGCAGAACTGCTTCCGTCTATTAATCCTATGCTATCGATTCCATCAGCCTGTAATGGATAGGATTGCTTCAGCAACTCAGCGACTTCTTGCGCGATCGCAATCAGGGCATGATTAACCTTAGAGTCATGGAGACAATCAGTCTGAGGGATAACCTCATGGTCGAAATCATTCTTGCTCTGTAATTTTAAATGCGTCATAAGGCTATTCTCAATGAAATACTGATTTGGGTACTGTTGCCAAAATTTGAGTCGAAGTTGTAGCATTTAACAAATGTAGATTGCTACCAGAATAGATGAACTCAAAATTGTAAACCTTTTAGTCTAAACTCCGTTCTAGGGCGACTCGATTCCAATTACTTAAGTTAGCTGCCGCTTTATAAGTGCTTTCGAGGAATGCCAGTAGCTTGTCGTCTGGTGATGAGGCTGTTCTTACAGCTTCGTAAGGCAGGATAAATTCTCCCCAGTCGGTATTGTAATAAGCCTCTTCTGGTCGAACGACGTAATTTTTAAATCCTTCAGGTTCGGGATAGGCATAAGCGTAGAAAGCTGGTTCTCCCAAACCCGCACCAGGCCAAAATCCGCAGCTACTGACTTCATGGGAATAAGCCTCAACCATTACAGAACGGGCAACATTAGGCACTCCAGGATGTTTCGGTGCAGTACGATCTGAAAAGCGCGTCACGGCGAGATCGAAAGCTCCAAAAAAAAATGTACTGGGCTGACTTTTCCAATAAAGCGAGAGCGAAACTGTTTCAAAACTCGATCTACCTGAACTAAAACTTTCCAGAAACGCTGTGCGTATTCTCGGTCGTAGGAATTATGTTTAGTGTCTCGTTAAAAGGGAGTAAGATCTGGAATTTCAACTGGGGTAGTCCAAATATTAACCTCTATTCCCAGAGAATGAAGAGCGTTCATTGTTTCTCCATAGAATTCGGCTACAGAGACAGGTCTGAGTTCGAGCGAGCGAATTTCTCCACTATCTTTAATGATTTGCATTTTATGAGCGAGAAAATCAAAATCGATTTGAAAAATATTCGATTTATAGGTAATTGGTGAGGTTGTCAGACCTGTAGCGGTGACATAAAGAGGCACTTCCCAACAATGATTTATCTTCGGAGTCAGTTTTAGTCGAATTTTACCTACGATCTGCGTCCAAAGATGGAGAGTACTACAAGTATCCTGCCATGTTTCCCAGGGCAGACTCGGCCAAATATCTTGTTGAGAAGCAGTGTGTATTTGATTTATCTTTGCCATAATCTGTCTAAATTTAATTGTTGCACCGAGCTTTGAGAGAATTAAGCTAGGTCGAAGAGCAAAATTTCTGCGCCAATATCAGTAGTAAGTTCTAGTCGCTCTGGAGTATTAATTTGTACTCCGTCACCTGCTCTTAGTATTTCACCATTCAGTTCCACTATGCCCAGGGCTATTTGTAGCCAAGCATAGCGATGAGAGCGAACTTCATAAGCTATCTCGTCCCCAGCAGCCATTACAGAGGCATACAAATAGACATCTTGATAGATAGTAACTGCTCCGTCTTGTCCCTCTGGCGCAGCAATAAGGCGTAGTTTACCCTGCTTTTCTTCAGCAGGAAAATTCCGTTGTTCGTATCTTGGTTCAATACCCGTTCGATTGGGTTTAATCCAAATTTGCAGCAAGTGAATGGCTTCAGTTTGAGAATGATTGAATTCGCTGTGAGTAATTCCCGTACCAGCACTCATAATTTGCACATCTCCTGGCTTAATAACCGAGCCAGTCCCCAAGCTATCCTGATGCTCTAACGCGCCTGCAAGTATGTAAGAAATAATTTCCATATCTTGATGACTATGAGCGGGAAACCCTGCACCTGGAACTACTCGATCCTCATTAATGACTCTTAGACTACGAAATCCCATACGGTTAGGGTCGTAAAAATCGCTAAAAGAAAAGGTATAGCGGCTATCGAGCAAACCTGTTTGTGTATGACCGCGTACATTGCGATCGTGAATGAGATGCTTAATAGTTTCGTTGTTCATTTTTAACTCCTAAAAAAACGATTGAGTCTTGGTACTGCTTATTCAATAATTGGGCGCGATCGCAACTTATTACTCAGGTTTTCTTTCGAGGCTAAAACTTCCTATACTTTGTGTTCTGGGTTTTTAAAATCACTCTTACAACCTGCATCCCAAACTTCAGGTTGGTTTCCGTAAGCAGGAATTCCACCATTATCTTTCAACATTCTTGCCAAATGCATACAGTTCCAAGCTAAGAAAGTTGTATTTCTGTTAGTAAAATCGTTTTCAGGGCCACCAGAACCAGGATCTAGATAAGAAGGACCAGGACCGACTTCTCCTAGCCATCCTGCATCAGCTTGTGGTGGAATTGTACAACCAATATGAGAAAGAGAAAATAAAATATTCATCGCGCAATGTTTAATCCCATCTTCGTTACCAGTGATTAAGGTTGCACCGACTTTTCCATAATCTCGATATTGTCCTTTTTCGTTTAAAACATGAGTGTAACCGTACATTCTTTCTAAAACTCGATTACAAACAGAACTTTTTTCTCCAAGCCAAACTGAGGTACACAATACCAAAATATCAGTTTCATCAATTTTTTGTTGAATTATGGGCCAATCGTCTTTGTCCCATTCATCTGTCTCGGACATATCTAGCCCAAGTCCTGCTGGTATTTCCCAATCTACAGGTCGCATGACTTTAGTTTGAACTCCATTGGCTTCAAAGATATTTTTAGCAATATCAATTACCCCCTCAGTATGAGATAAAATAGGAGTTCTATTCAGAGTGCAGTTCAAAAAAAGAACCTTGAGATCGTCATATTTTGCTGGTGCATTTTGACACTGATTTTCAGTTATTTGTTTTAGCTGTTTTGACATTGTTGTCCAAATTTTTTTTTGAGTGTGAAAATAATTTAATACTTCTCAGATTCAATATTTACTTTGCAGACACGCCCTGGCGTGTGAGCTTGACTCAACGAGGTGAATTACAGGGTTTTTTCACAAGTCAGAAATGCGGCAGATTTTGTGTTCGGTGCATTACACTGTCGCTAATGCACTCTACTGGCTGATGTGTCTCTGCAAGACTGTGAGAATGCCCCAAGGATTAGGTCGGTTTTCTTCTGTTTCAATCAATATTGACCTTCAGCACACAATCAAACTCCGATTCGTTTAGCAATCATCAGCGCCGTAAAGTTAGTCTAATTTTCTGTAAATTTCAGCACAATTTTGCCCCGTGTTCCTCCCTGTTCTAGACGCTGATGTGCCAGAACGACCCGATCCCAAGACAATACTGAATCAATCACTGGGCGAAGCCGATCCCGCTCGATTAGCTTTGTCAAAGCCTCTAATTTTGCTCGGTATTGGGGTGAAAAAACAAAATGAATCGTCAGATTCTTACCCCATGCCTCAAGAAGCGATTGCGGGATTGCAATGTCTACAATGCTTGTAAGCCGACCGAAAGGACGAATGATTTCTAGACTACGCTGAATTGTTTCTCCGCCGATCGTATCTAGAACTAAATCCACACCCAGTCCATTTGTTTCTTGACGAATGACTTCTACGTAATCTTCATTTTTGTAATCAATCACTCGATCTGCGCCTAGTTTTGTCACGAAATCTCGGTTTCTAGAACTACATGTTGTAAAAACGTATGCCCCTATTGCTTTGGCGATTTGAATTGCAATCGAACCCACTCCACCCGCACCCGCATGGATGAGAACTGTTTCACCGACTTGTAGATTGCCCCTAGTCACCAGACAATCCCAAGCAGTTCCGCCTGCAAGCGGAAAAGAAGCTGCTTCAATGTGCGACAGATTTGCAGGCTTCAAGGCAACAATCGCTGCATCAGCCACATGATACTGAGCGTAGCTACCGAATTCTCCAAAAATTTGCGGCGAGTAATATACGTTGTCTCCCACCTTGAAATCAGTCACAGCTTCGCCAATTGCCTCAATCACCCCTGAAACATCAACTCCAAGGATGGCGGGTAATCGAACCAGTTCCTTGTAATCACCCCGACGAGTTTGGTAATCGACCGGGTTAATCGAGGTTGCACAAACTCTGACTAACACCTGATTCCCCTTCAGCGTTGGTATGGGAACAGTTTGAATCTCAAACTTCTCAGCATCACCAAATGCAGTTAATATGGCTGCTTTCATAGATTCCATCTGCGCTAACTCTCCTTAATTTAGAATAAACAGTACCGTTGTACAAACTAGCCTTCACCCTACCAACACTCAACTGTTTAGAACATCGTGTTATCGTTGGCTGACGCTTTCGGGATAGTCTGAAGCACGTCCCAATGCTCGACTATCTTGCCTTTATCATCCAGGCGGAAAATGTCGATGCCTGCCCAGTCGTTGTTGTCTGGCCATTGTTGGTAGCAATGCAAGACTACATAATCGCTTTCAGCGAAGACGCGCTTAAACTGGACGCACTTGCCCGGATATTCCTTAGCCATCCTCTCGAAATATTCGATGAAAGCCTGCTTTCCGTCGGCCACCGCTGGGTTGTGCTGGATGTACACATCGCCGACATATTTCTCGATGGCTTCTGCGGGCTGACACTGATTGAACATCAGGTCATAAAATGCTGTGACCGTCTGTTTGTTCTGCTCGAGTTTATCTGTCATCTGTTCCATACCTCACATCACCCAAAACGCACAATGGCTCAAATCATCGGCGACAAAGAAACTCGAACGCAGCGCTAGCGGCTTTAAACCGTCTGCTGCATTGTTAGCTGGTGTGAACACAGCATCTTCTTAGATTTGTGCCATGCCACCATCGACGAATAGCTCAATGCCGTTGACAAAGCTGCTGTCATCTGAAGCAAGAAAGACAACGGCTTTGGCGATCTCATCAGGCGTGCCAACTCGTCCCAATGGGATATTGTTGGCTTCGCTCTTCACAAATTCTTTCACCTGCTCTTCACTGAGTCCCAAGAGATTGTAAGCGGGAGTCGGAATGGTACCAGGGCTGACCGCATTCACTCGAATCTGGCGGTCTTTGAGGTCGAGTATCCAGTTGCGGGCAAATGAGCGCACGGCAGCCTTGGTAGCGCTATAAACGCTGAAGGCTGGGGTACCTCTGATGGAAGTAGTTGAGGCATTCAGGATGATGGAGGCACCCTCCGGCATCAGTGGCAATGCCTTCTGCACGGTGAACAGTAGACCCTTGACATTGGTGTTGAATGTTTTGTCAAAGTGTTCCTCGGTAATTGAACCCAGTGGAACAAATTCGCCACTGCCAGCATTCGCAAAGATTATATCTAAGTGACCTTGCTCTTGCTCGATCGTGGTGTAAAGCGGATTGAGGTCTGCCAGATTGGAGACATCGCTCTGAATGCCTATAATGTTATTACCAATCTCGTTTACAGCGGCATCAAGTTCAGTCTGACGACGACCCGTGATAAAGACATAGGCACCTTCGGCGACAAATCGCTTAGCAGTGGCAAGTCCGATGCCGCTGGTGCCGCCAGTGATGAGTGCAACTTTTTCTGGGAGTTTTTGTAACATAGTGTTTTACTGCGTATGTGATTACTAATGCGATCGTCAAATCGGCAATTTACTTAACCAATAAGCCCGCGAATCGCTTCGCCCTGATGACACATGCAGGGTCGGTCGAGTGCAGCGTCGGGTTATCCTGCCGCCCGCTCCGCCTGATGAATTCAGCGAGGATTGTGGGTACGTTGAACGCCTTTGCCGATTTGGCAAGATCAACAACATTGTTAACGATTGTCGTCGGTTCATAGCTGTTCAAATTGGTGAATTGATAAGGCTGATTCAATCAGTACCAGGATGCTATCTTCTGGACGAAGCAATCCTTCTAGTCCAATTTTTGAATTTTTAGACATCGCTATAAGCTCCCATTCAATGTTTACTTTGCAGAATTTACTATGTAGACATGCCCTCTCATGTGAACCCGATCGACGGATGAATCACAGGTTTTTTTACCAGTCAGAAATGCGGCAGATTACTGACTATTCCTTCTGAAGAAAGTTCAGCAACAAGGGATTGACTCGATCGGCGTGAGTCCAGTTGATGGCGTGCGGCCCGCCAGGGATAATCTCAAGCTGACTGTTTTTAATCAGTTTCGGGAGTCTGGCGGCGGTGGACTCAAGCGGCAAAATGCGATCGGCATCGCCATGAATAATCAGAGTTGGCACGTCAATTCGAGGCAAATCGTTGCGGAAATCGGTGAGCCAGGACGGTACACAATCCAGAGTCCCTTTAGCAGAAGCCCCTGCTGCCACATTCCAACTTGCCTGAATGGCATAGTTGCTGATGCGTTCGCCCAGCAGCACATCCACGTTAAAAAATTCTCTAAAAAACTCAGAAAAGTAGGCTGGACGGTCTTTGACGATCGCTTTCATAATGCCATCGAAAACACTTTGGTCAACGCCTTCGGGATTATCATCGGTCTTCAGTAAGAAAGGTGGCACGGGAGCCATCAGCACGGCTTTCTGCACCCGCTCTGAGCCATACTTGCCAAGATAGCGCGTGACTTCACCTGTTCCCATTGAGAAACCAACCAGCACAGCATCATGCAAATCCAGTTTGGTCATCAGCACGTTTAGATCTGCGGCAAAGGTATTGTAGTCATAGCCAAATGAGGGTTGGCTAGAAGCACCAAATCCTCGGCGGTCGTAGGCGATCGTTCGATACCCCGCATCTAGCAGCACTAAGACCTGCTTTTCCCACGAATGACCGTTGAGGGGAAATCCATGAATGAGGACAATTGGTTGACCTGTCCCAAGATCTTCGTAGTAGAGATCGATGGTTGCCGAATTTTCTTGACCGACAGTAACGTAAGACATTGCTATCTCCTCCTAATGCTGCATCAAATTTTTGTTTGATTTAACTTAACTGTAGTGATTTCTAATGCTCGGTTTCTTTCAGATTCTTATGATGTTTTGTCAGATTCTTATGAAGTTAGCGAACCTGTTTTGGTGTTGCTCCAGTAAGTCGCTTGAAGTTTTGTGTTAGGGGTTTGAGTAGCAATTGATACTGCTGACGAACTTAACAATACCGTTCAGGCGATCGCTGTATCAATAAAACTGTAGTCTATTTGGTACGCTTTAAAGTAACGACGCTATTAGGGTTTGAACTACCCACGAACGGGAGGGTTTAAATGGTACAGAAGGTAGCTATAAACTTGTCGAATTTCAACTACCGATCACTCTTAAGAAAAGCGATCGCCTAGTCAGATAAATACAGTTCTGACTAATTAGGAGCTAACTTGGCAAAAGAAGATATACGAGTTTTAGCTAGTGGAACACCTTCATACCAAGCAAACAAACGAATCGCATTCATCGCAGTTGCGGTCAGAATATGTTGTAGATGGACTTTGCTCAAACCTACATAACGACATTGACGCAAACCAAAACTACGAACGCCCTGAGAGATAGTGCCTTCAACTCCAGCTCGTTGATTATATTTTGTTGACCATGTTTTTGCTTCTTGCTGTTTGCGCCTTTTGGTTATGGCAAGATGTTCCTTTTGACGACGTAAGGTGAGTTCTCTCGGCTCTTGTTTCGAACGAGTGCAAAGATGACGAAATTGACAATCTCGACAAGCAGCCCTAGGAAATTTCACTCTGATTACTTCATTTCCCCATCGATCTACAAGAAGAGTCCATTTTTTGGTGCTTTTAACTCCTTGGGGGCAAGTAACTCGTTGGTTTTTCCAATTAATTTTAAACTTGCTTAAATCATAACCATCAGGGATTTTAGACTGCCAGCTTACATTTTCGCGGACTGGTCCAATTAATTCTAGGTCATACTTTTGCTTACTTTTTACCAACAAAGCACCGTCTACATAACCAGCATCAACTATATGCTGAGATGGTAATAACTCTTTATCAGCCAAAGATTGATGAACTGATTCAGTTTGGTCTACATCGGCTAAATGAGCTTCTGTCGTTTGAACATTGGTAATCAGATGAACTCGCTCTTTGTCGCAAGTTTCAGTCAGATGAACCTTGTAGCCAAGCCAAGTGGTGTCTCGTTTGTTGCCATAACGAGCTTTGAGATCGTAGGGAGAATTACTTCTAATTCCTGCTGGTGGTAAATCTTTATGGCTACGCCAATGAAGTTGACCGTTATCAATCCAGTATTGGTGTACCCAAGTAATTCTCAGAGTTTCGATTGCTGGAATTTTCTTAAGCCATTGAGGTGTGGTCGGATCGTCGTAAATAGAAGCCAAAATTTTCATGCCATCTCGTCCAATTATTTGAGCATAATCATTACGAGCATTTGTACCTCTTGGCAATCGAGATTCTTCAACAGGTTTGCTGTAACGGTCGAACCAGTCAGGAGCGACTAAATTCGATAACCAATCTGGATGAATTACAGCTAACGCATTTAAAGCGGATCTCAAAGTTTCACCGACATATTCGAGACGATTCAAGTTACAAATTGCTGCCAGGATATGAGTAGAATCAGTTCGGGCTTTTCCTTTGGCTTTTATCAATTGAAGTTTCTGACAACGTTCTAGGAGTTTATCCAATATCAGTTTTTCTTTGCCCCCATTAAGCAATCGAGAACGAAATAAAGTCAGTACGGAAGAATCAAAACTCCCTTCGCTCAACTCCATTCTCCCAAAGCATATTTCCAATCAATTCGGGCAGCGACGGCTTCTACTGTTCCTCTGTCAGATAAATTAGCCATGTACTGCATTACACAGATCAAAGCTAAACGCCCAGGATGTAGAGCTGGTTGACCTTCAAATGAAGCGCAAAGCAAGGCTTTGCCAGTCGTCGCTAGACGACGATCTGCGCGTACGCGCTGCGTTCAGCAAAGTCCTCATCGTCATAAAATGTCCCTAATTTATCTCTCAGGGTCATGTATATATTTCCTTTAGGAAAAGCTTTTCGGGCTATTTCTTTGGTGAGAGATGGGATAGATTTGATGCCATGCGGATGCAGAACCATAATAAATGACTCTCCCAGAACTTTTGTTATTATTTACAAGCTCAATTTAGGTTATTTTGAGCGTGGGTGAGCCATTAAATTTTTAGCGTTAGCGATCGCCCTACTGGTATTTGTTAAGTTCATCAGCAGTATCAATTGCTACTCAAACGCCCTGTACGCCAATCTAATCAGTAATTAATGTAATCACGACCCTTCTTTGTAAGTAGGAAAATCAGTATAACCTTCTGCACCAGGGGAATACCAAATACCCATCTCCGCATCGGGATTTAGTTTCCAGTTGTTGGCAAAACGATCTACTAGATCGGGGTTGCTGATATATAGTCTACCAAATGCCACTAAATCAGCATTTCCCGAGGCGATCGCTTGTTCGGCTGAGTGGCGATCGTAACCGCAGTTACCTATTAACACCCCATCATAGATTTTTCTAAATTCAGCGATGGTCATAGGTTCTCCTAACTCATGAAAGCCAAAAGCCAAACCATCAACCAGGTGCAAATATGCTAATTTATAGTTATTTAGTTGTCCAACAATATAGGTAAAAGCGTCACGGTAGTCAGGCGAACCCATGTCGTTAAAATTACCGTTGGGAGAAAGTCTAACTCCTACACTTCCCGCATCCCAAACAGTTAATACTGCTTCTAGCACCTCTTTTAAAAAGCGATAGCGATTTTCAATACTGTCACCATATTTATCGGTGCGCTGATTTGTTCTCGACTGTAAAAACTCATCAATTAGATAGCCGTTTGCCCCGTGAATTTCTACGCCATCAAAACCCGATTCTTTGGCATTTGCTGCTGCTTGACGATATTCCTCAATTACTCTGGGAATTTCCTGGGTTTCTAAAGCTCTAGGTATTTCGTAGGGCTTTTTACCGTCAAGTGTGTGGGCTTGGGCTCCCTCAATTTTGATTGCCGATGGAGCGATGGGAAGCTGATTATTCGGCTGAAAACTGCTGTGGGATGCTCTACCCGTATGCCATAGTTGCAAAAAAATTGGCGTTCCCTGGGCGTGTACCGCATTAACTACCTCTTTCCATGCTTCTATTTGTTCGGAAATATAAATTCCTGGACTATGACTCCAGCCATAACCTTGTAGAGAGATCGCAGTACCTTCAGAAACAATTAAGCCCGCACCCGTACGTTGAGCATAATATTCTGTCATCAAGGAATTAGGAGTTCTTTCTTCTCCTGCTCGTCCGCGAGTCATAGGAGCCATTACGACACGATTCTTTAAAGATAAGCTTTTCTCTAAAGGACTAAGAAGATGGGGTACGTTGGTTGTTGATGTCATATTTTTTAGATACTTGATGATTTAGCGTTGATAAATTCCGACTAATCTAGCTTGTGCAGTCATTTCGAGCGTCAATTCGCTTTTGCTACCTCGATCGCTTGTTGTAAGTTTTCTTTTCGAGGCATACCTGGGAATATTTGTTCTCCAATTACCAATGTAGGTACAGAAGTTACTCCTACTGATTCACAAGCGTGTTTCAAAGCCTGCTGATGAATAGCTTTATATCTACGTTCAATTAAAGCCTGCTTGAATTCTTGTTTTGGCAAACCAATTTCTTCTGCCAATTGTACGAGTACTTCAAGTTCTCCAATATCACGATCTTCTTGGAAAAAAGCTTTTAGTACTTTGTTGTTATAAGCCTCTGCCTTGCCATGTGCTTTGGCAAATTGATAACCTTCAAAAGCCAAGTGAGTATATGGCTGTGGCGAAATACTAGGTAATTGAATAGAAATTTCCATTGCTTCTGCCAGGGGATAAACAGACTGTTGCCATACTCTCGGTAGGTAATCGTCTTCAGGTTTGAGCGTAGGTGTAGGATAGGGTCTTAACTCGAAAGGCATCCACTCTATTTCTACCTCTTGTTCTTTGGCAACTTCATCTAAAGTCTGTTTTGCCAAAAAGCAGTAAGGACACACGTAGTCCAAGTAAACTTCAATTTTAATACTCATTTCCAGCCTATTCTAAATAGTTGTGAACAAATGTAGCTGTCATTGCGCTTTCACTAACTGCGGAAGTAATTGGTATTGTCAGCTTAAGTAAACAAGAGCGGAAAATCCTTAATCAACTTCTCAACCTACGTCGCGACGCACCTCGTTCACTACAGCAATTGCTTCGATTTCAATCTTTGCTTCGGGCGTGTAGAGGCTGGAAACTTCGACAATGCTATCGGCTGGATAGGGAGGGCTGAAATACTTGCGGCGGAGTTCGACAATTTCATCAAAGTTGCTCATGTCCGTTAGAAAGATGGTCACTTTGGCGACGTTGTTGAGGTTGGAGCCGCCAGCTATAAGCGCACGCTCGAGGTTTGAAAATGCCTGCTCACCTTGAGCGCGGAAACCACCAGCAACAATCTGTCCGTTATCAGCATAACCAGCTTGTCCTGAAATGAACACTAAGTCTCCAACCTGAATGCCTTGGGATAAAAGAAAGGGTTGATAAGGGTCAGGCTCGGTCGAAATCTGTTTGAGGGTCACGTTAAATTTCTTCATGGTAGTTCTTATTGATGTTAATGGGAAGATTCTTTCGTTACTTCAATTTTCAATACAGTCGTCATCTGTGTGCTGTCCCGCTAAGGGGCTACTGGAAACCAGGCTTCAGGCTCTGGATACTCAAAATAATTTCCCAGATTACATTTTTGAACTGAGCAAAACAGACTTTAATTGCATATTCAGCAGACTGCCATTTGTAAGTCTGTTCTGTAACAGTTTCAGCATTAAAGGTGTAGACTCGCCAGGGGCCAATACCCAACTGGACAAACCCTGCCATCGTTTGCTGATAATCGCGAGTAACGATACAAATTTCGATAACATCGCCCAGAAAACTATTCGAGAGTTGGGAGGTGTTGATGACCTTAATTGTGTCTAAGTCTGATTCCATAATTTCTTTAAGAAATTCACTTCCTTCTCAAAGTAGCAAGGGATAAAAAGGGATTGCAAATTCAATTTGCTCACGTTTAAGATGAAAAAAACTTACCCACAAATCTATGCGATCGCTGCCACCGCTCAACGCCTTGCATACCTTTGAAGCTGCGGCTCGACACCTGAGTTTCCAGCAAGCGGCTGAAGAACTAGATGTCACGCCAACCGCAGTTAGTCATCAAATCAAAGTTCTCGAAGAGCGTCTGGGAGTAACCTTATTTCGCCGCCGCCCTCGTCCTCTAGCACTAACTGAAGCGGGGCAACTCCTGTATCCAGCACTAAGGGAAAGTCTGGACACAATCGACTCTGCGATCGCCAAGTTGACTAAAACTCCAGAATCTACTACTTTGACCGTGAGTGTAACGACGGTGTTTGCAGCCAAGTGGTTAGTTTCCCGTTTATCTGAGTTTCAACAATCTCATCCTGACATCGATCTGCGTCTACAAACCTCGAATGATGTAGTAAATCTGAACAAGCAGACGGTTGATCTAGCCATTCGTTATGGCAGAGGCAACTATTCTGGGTTTGCCGTCCGTAAGCTCATGTCTGATGTGTTTTTGCCTGTCTGTAATCCACGGTTATTGGAGGGTAAACATCTCATTAAAAAGCCCGATGATTTAGTGCATCATCCTCTGCTACATTTTGAGTGGATTCACTTTGGCACAGACGCTCCTGATTGGAAAAACTGGTTTGCTCTCACAAAGCTGAACGACATTAACCCAAATCGGGGACTGACATTTGATGAGGAAAGTTTAGCCATTCAAGCTGCGATCGCCGGTCAAGGAATAGCGTTATGCAGCAATATTCATGTCGCTGATGATGTGGCGTTAGGTTTTTTAGTCCAGCCTCTTAATATATCGCTAGATGGTTTTAACTATTCAGCAGTGTATTTAGAAAACCACTCGAAAGAACCACTGATTCTAACTTTTGTAGATTGGTTAGTCGAAGTAGCTGGCAGTTTCTTACAACCTAGAGCTAGTTAAAATAACTTTCTGTCTATAATCTTTAAAACTATTGCAGTATATATTATTCAACACTTTTAGTTCTTTGGATAAATATCACAATTTTGCAAGAACTACTCAAAGACTGCAAAAATTCATCACCTTGGCGATTGCCAAAATCTGGATTTGAAATGCTTATTGGAGAGCGAAAAAAAACGGGGGAAATCGCTTAAAATGAACTCATGCTAGAGTCAAACCCGCCCGTCACATATCAGCTAAAAATAGTGTTAGTCGGCATTAGTCCGATGATTTGGCGACGGATAAAAGTGAGTAGCAATAGCACTATTGCCGATCTGCACTACATCATCCAGATTGTCATGGGCTGGAAAGAGGAACATCTACACCAATTTCTCATTCATGGCGTACATTATGGCATCAATTACCCTGGCACGGGTGGATTCATGGGCAATGTTTATAAAATTCAAGACGGAGTTTCAATGCTTTGATATATGTGTTTTGATATATCCCAACTTCTATTTTAGGCAAAGTTTTTTGGCTATGAATGCGTTTTTAAAACATTTATGTAACTTATGTTTTAGCGATCGCTATGATTTTAAAATCAGATCGCTGTATTGATTGTACAGCAAGAGTTTCAGCAACAGGTTGCACTTCGTCGCACGAACCTTCGATCTACGTGCGACTCGTTTAGTCGAAACAAGGGATAAAACCTTTGGTATGACTAGCTTGGATAAGACTCAATCATGAGTATCTGAACCATGATAACTGAATATTTCGTGTAGGTGAGAGAGCCTGTAATAAGGTGCTAAATACTAACAAAAGCCCAAGTCATCAAGTCCTACTCTCTCGGTATTGGGAGTACAAGCATAACCCCTACGGTAGCGATTGGTCATCAATCCGTAAAGCGGGGTTAAATGTAGCTCTAACTGGTAGTCTGAACTGGTTATCTGCTAGCAAGAATTCTATGGATAAGGTTAATCCTGAAGTAAAAGGAATCACGATTCCCGTCGTAACCATCGTTAAGGGTAAACAGCCAAATCAGGACTGAAAGGCTGTAGCCAAAAGGCATCAGGGCATCTGGTTAATTGTCAGTGTTAATATGACAATCACAATACTAACCGCTCTCGGTGGACAGACACATCCTAAAGATTCATACCAACGAAATATTCGGAACGAGGAAATCCCTCTATAACTCTCAGGAAAAAGGTCGAAACTTCTGAGTAATCAACCAAGATGCAAACTCTCCGTCATATGGAGGCTATAGAGGGCGAAGGATTGAGGAAAAAGCGAATGCTCATTTGTAATGAATGAGATCTGCCCACGTCCTCACTGTTTTCAGTCAAGTAGTGATTAAGTAGTAATTAATATGTCTAAAACACGCGATTACAGCAGTGTGGAATGGAAACAGCTTAACTGGCGTAAAATCCAAAAAGCTGTTTGGAAGTTACAAAAGAGAATCTACCGAGCCTACGTCAATGGTGATGACAAACAAGGAAGAAAGCTGCAAAAAACCCTCATCAAATCCTATTACAACCGACTTTTATCTGTGAGAAAGGTCACGCAGGATAACTCAGGAAAGAAATCTGCGGGCGTAGATAAGGTTAAATCTTTAACCCCAAAACAGCGTTTTCAACTCGCTAACAATTTAAAACTAGGGGATAAATCCCAGCCTATTAGAAGGGTTTGGATTCCTAAACTGGAAGAAACGAAAAGCGACCTCTGGGAATTCCTGTAATGCGCGATAGAGCGGTACAAGCTTTAGTTAAAGCTGTTCTTGAACCCGAATGGGAGTCAAAATTTGAAAACAATTCTTATGGCTTCCGACCTGGTAGAAGCGCACATGACGCAATTGAAGCCATTTTCAACCAGATTAGATATAAATCAAAATTTGTGTTGGATGCAGATATAGCGAAATGTTTTGACCGAATTAACCACCAAAAACTCTTAACCAAGCTAAACACACTTCCTATCATCAGGAGACAAATTCGAGCCTGGTTAAGAGCGGATATTTGTGACTTTAAGAAGCATGAAAAAACTCCAAACCGCCAGGGAACGCCCCAGGGAGGCGTGATTTCTCCGCTTTTAAGCAACATAGCCCTACATGGAATGGAAAACAGGATTAAACAAATTAAAGGTGCATCTTTAATCAGATATGCTGACGATTTCGTAATCTTTCATGAAAATCTGGATACTCTCAAGGTCTGTCAAAATGTCATAAGTGAATGGTTATCCCACTACAACCTCGAATTAAAATCAAGCAAAACTAAAATTGTTCACACTCAACTTAAACTGGATAAACACCAACCAGGATTCGATTTTCTGGGATTCAATATACGCCAATACAAAGTTGGCAAATACCAGTCAGGGAAGAATGGACAGGGTAAATTATTGGGGTTTAAAACAATTACAAGACCATCATCCGATAGTGTTAGGAGGCACTATGAAAAACTTTCCCTTAAAATCGGAAGATTAAAAGCGGCACCCCAAGAAAAAATCATCAGTGAGTTAAATCCGATTATTAGAGGATGGTGTAATTACTACAGAACAGTATGTAGTCAAGAAACCTACTCAAAGGTTGGTTATTTAACTCATAAAAGGTTACGTAGATGGGCAGATAGAAGACATCCCAACAAAAGTAAACACTGGGTGGGAGATAAATACTGGGTAACTATAGGAGGAGATAATTGGGTTTTTGGCAAGGAATATAAGGATGATTTAATCACCTTAGAAAGACACACACAAACTGCCATTGCCCGTCATGTCAAAGTTAAAGGAAATAAAACACCCTATGACGGAGACACTATTTACTGGGCAAAAAGAAAGGGTTCGCACCCTGAATTGAAGCCTTCAACAGCCAAACTGCTGAAGAAACAAAATGGTAAGTGTAATTGGTGCGGTCTTAACTTCCTTGATGGAGATTTAATTGATACTGACCACATCATCCCCAAACAAGCGGGTGGTAACAATAGTAAAGATAATCTTCAGCTATTACACAAACATTGCCATGATACCAAAACGTTTAGTAACCAATTGGTTATAAAGCTTCATAAAGCGAAAAAGGAAGGAGAGAAGACCCAAAAATGGTTCAATAATCTGGACTGGGAATGGGTGGATGATATTCCTACCTTACTCAAAGTAGGTACTCATAAAGAGACTGAAAAGAGAGGAGCGCAGTGAGGTAAAAGTCTCGTGCTGCGTTCTGAAGACGAGTCGGGTTGGTGACAACCTGGCTTAGTCTAACGCCGAAAGGCGAATTTGCTTTGGTGTTACTCCAGTCAATCGCCTAAACTGTTGCGTCAAGTGGCTTTGGCTGGAAAAACCAACTTGTAGGGCGATATCCGCGATCGCCAAATTCGTTTTCGACAATAGCAATTTTGCTCGTTCGACTCGCTGTTGAATCACATATTGATGCGGCGAAGTACCCGTAATACGTTTGAATAAGCTAGCAAAATATGTCGGACTGATATTGATAACTGAGGCAATTTGAGAGAGGGATAAATCGCGATCGAGGTTCGTGTGAATATAGTCAATTGCTTGCTGCAACTGAGTATGAGTTAAACTTGTTTCTTGGGGTGTAACAATTTGTGCCACCTCAGAATAGTGTCGCAGCAAATGAATGACTAACGCTTGAGTTAGAGATTCGACATACAATCGCCCCATTATGCCACCCGACTGTAATTCAGCTAAAAACAGCATGGCGATATGTTGCAGTTGTAAATCTTGCTTGCGAAAATGATTGACGAGGTCACTTTGCTTTGTATCTATTTCAGATGATTTAGCAACTTTGGCGATTGTCTCCTGTTGTAAGTGAATATGTAGTTCTGTAAAGGATAACTGACTTGCCGGACAACGCCAGTAGGTTGGTTTTCTTGCAGGAACCAAAAGGCTGTCTCCCTTTTGAAAGAGAGATTCATGCAAGCGATTGTCAGACTTCTGGCTCAAATGACCTGGATGTCCTAGAGGTAAGATTAGCCAATGAGCTGACAGACCGGGAATTTCTTTTTCTTCTGTTTTGCCTAGACTTGGAGCGTATTGATACTGTTCGACCGAGATTCCCTTCCAGCCTATCTGCTGACTGGATAACACTGAAGTTCCCTTCAACCGCTGGCTGAGTTCGCTTGGTTTGAGAAGGTTCTCGGTCATAGATTTGGTTTTTGGCATTGGGCTTATCTAGTTTATTTGATGCTACTTTTAAATTGGTAATTGACTGGAAAGGAAGTTATCGATATGGTTGGCGATCGCCTCTCCTTCTTCTTCCAAAGCAAAATGTCCCGTATCTAACAGATGAAATTCAATGTTTTTGAGGTCTTGTTTGTAGGGATGCGCTCCTGATTCGGGAAAGATATAATCATTTTTGCCCCAGGTAATGAGCGTAGGAGGTTGATGTTTCCTCAAATATTCTTGCCACTGTGGATACAAAGGCGGATTAGAACTATAGCTATAAAACAAAGCTAGCTGAATCTCTTGATTTTCAAGACGATCTAGAAATAGCCGATCGAGATTCCAACTGTCGGGACTAATTGCTTCGGAATCGCGAACGCCGTGGATATATTGCCATTTAATAGCCTCAACATTTAAGAATTCTCTTAGTTTATCGGCATTTTCGGTCGTCTTATCTTGCCAATAGGTTTTAATCGGAGTCCAAAAATCTTTTAAACTCTCTTCGTAAGCATTACCGTTCTGGATTAGCAGTGCCTGAACCCGTTCGGGATGGGCAACAGCGAGGCGAAAACCGATTGGTGCGCCATAATCCATCAGATAAAGACTATATTGTTGTAAATTTAATGCTCGGACAAATTTTTCCATTACTTTGGCTAGGCGGTCAAAAGTATAATCAAAATCATCTATATTCGGCATCGAACTGTTACCATAACCAGGGTAATTTGGGGCAATCAAATGATATTTGTGGGATAAAGCTGGTATGAGATTGCGGAACATAAATAATTCATTATTGCCTTTCTAATCTCTAGCTTGTTGGACGACAGTTTTTGAAAAAGTGCTACGACGGATATCGCGCCAAATTTGAGTTGCAGCTAATGCCCCATCCGCAGCAGCTACCACCACTTGATTCAATCCCACCTTGAGATCGCCAATGGCAAAAATACGTGGGTGGGAAGTCCGAGCCATCTTGTCCGTAACTAAATTTCCGCCTTGTTTTTCTAGCTCGAATTTATCTAAATAAGTAGCATGATATTTAGAACCCATTGAAATCAAACCAGTATCTAATTTCACTATTCGACCATCGGTTAATTCCACTCCCGTCATTTGATGGTCTTCACCAATAAACTGCTCGATAGAAGTCGCTTCAATTTGATAGCCTTGAGCCTCTAATCTGCTGCGTAGGTCATCAGGTACTTCAAACAGTCCTTGAGTAAACAAAGTAATATTAGATGTAAACCAACCTAAAGGAAAAACAACTTCAGCATTTCCCGCACTGTTGGCAAAGACACCCACCTTTTTATCTGCCATTTCATAACCATCACAAATCAGACAAACATGAAGGTTATAACCCGCATATTCATAGACATTACGCATATTCTCTAACTCTGGCAGATAGTCAATAATGCCACTGGCTGCGATAAGATATTTAGCGCGAAAAGTATGGTACTGACTGTTATTGCGACCGATTTTTACTCTGATAGCAAAGGTTTCTCCTTCGTCTATTACTTCTTCTACATAAGCATCGAGTAAATCCCCACCCAGAGAAAGAAAATGCTCTTTACCCTGCCGCAGAACGGAACGACCAGGGGTATCGGGAGGTAAGCCTAAATAGTTATGCAGTTCGCTCATCCAAAAAGAACGAGCTTTTCCCTTATCAATAATTAAAGTATCGAGTAGATAGCGTTGCAGATATATTCCCGCAGAAAGTCCTCCCGCACCACCACCAATAACGATGGTGTCATAGATTTTTTCTGTAGCTGGTTGCCAAGTCTGTTTGGTAAGTTTCATATTACTACCTCATTTTGAATTAAGTAACAGTTAGTTGACGCTCGAATTACCGACGCTGTAATGTAGTCAGATGAGAGCGAACCTGATTGAGGTAATTGCTGTTGTTAATAGTTTCGGGAGCTAATCTGCCTGAAGCGATCGCTTTTTCGACCAAATCTTTGGCAGTTATTTTTCTAAATTGAACAGCAGCAACAAAAGCTCCATTACTGGGTATACCGCGCTCTGAGAAAGAACCTTGATAGCCACGACGGACTAAATTAAAAGGGGTAATTTCATTATTGCCGATCTCGTTTTGATTAATGGCAGCTAGGTCTTGCGCTACTGCGGGGTTGAAAATTAAAGAAAGAGTCAAAGCGGATAAACTAATTAATGAGCGTTCCATGATTTATGCTCCTGTTTTAAATATGTTTAGTTACCTATTAGAAGGTATATAAAATCGTGCGGATGTTGAAGCAACTGTAATCGGATACATAATTAGCCTCTATGAGCTTTACTTAAAAAATTCTGGAAGAGGGAAATAGGAAAGTATTGAGTACCCATCTCCCATCGTGAATTAAGCAGCTTTATCGCTCGGTGCTACTAATGTCTCGACTTTCTCGAACAGCAGTGGTTTGGGAAGCAGTCCTGCCACACGCTCTTTAACTTGTCCGCGAGCGAAGAACAATAAAGTGGGAATTGCGTCAATCCGATACTGGCTGGCTATTTGAGGAAAGTCATCTATGTTTAATTTTCCAATCTTAACAACTCCAGCATACTTTTCTGCCAAGTCGGTCAAAATGGGATTGATTACCCGACAAGGACCACACCACGGTGCCCAGAAGTCAACAACTACGGGAATCGAACTGTTGAGAACTTCCGTTGCAAAGTTCTCGGCGTTTAAAGTAATCGGTACATTGGTGTTAGACATGATTTTGAACCTCTTAATAAAGTAATTTCTGTTGTCTCTAAGCTGCTTGACGACCAGCCGTTACCCCTCCATCAACTGGAAGAATTGCGTCCGCAATCTGATTTTATCTATTAGTAGGTAAACAAATAACTAAAAAAAATATTCTCTGACAGAGCTAGCCCTTCACAATCACGATTAATTGCTCGACAATACTACGAAATTGGCTAATGCCACCATCGGCTCTGGCAATAAGTAGTCCACCTTCTAGTGAAGAAAAGATCGTAATAGCCATCGCTTCTGTTTGACCAGGAAACTTAAACTCTCCTGTTTCCTGTCCTTCTTGGAGAAGTTTTATCAAACAAACTCTATTATCTTGATAAAACCGAGAAACTCGCTCGGTTGATGAAGATTCAAGAGTTTTAAATTCTGCTCCTAGCATTCCGCACAGACAAGCTTTGTCTTTCTCTCCACTGCTGAGAGTGGCTTCAAACAATCCGCAGTAACGACGCAACTTGACTTCAGCCGTATCCGAAATTTTCAAGATTGAATCTACCAATCTAAAAAAATCATCACTAAAGCGATCGAGCAAAGCAGCAACCAATTTCTCTTTGGTAGGAAAATGGTAGTGAATGCTGGCTTTACGAATATTGACCGCTTTGCTAATGTCAGCATAACTCATAGCGTTAAGTCCAACTCTTTGAATGAGTTCTTGGGCTGTATCGAGAATTTGAGTTTTGGTTGAGTTCATATTTTTATTCTACTAGTAGGTAGATAAAATTGTCAAGTTTTAGATAGATGATTGTTTTAATCTTTTAGCGATCGCAAAATATTGAGAATCAAATCGCTGTACCTTCTGCATAACAAGGCTTTTAGGATTTAGTTACCCCTAATCTTACGAACCGTATATTACCGTCTAATACTTCAGATTTAATACTTATACTTTCGTAGCAGAGCAATTATTGTAATAGTTTCTGAAGCTGAAATCTCAAGAAATTTTTAAACGGTTGACAAGTATTTTTCTAAAAGATCGCGATCGCGAAGCGGATGCCCTTCGGGCTTATCGCGCTATTCCCAACTATAAAAATCAGTCCAATTCTCGAAACCAAGCTTTTTAATCATCCACCACAATTATCAAGAACGAATCTTTTTTAGCATTAATACTGTATTGGGAAGCTGCTGACGTAGCAAACTAGACAAAAACTGTTCCCACGAACAAGGTGGATTTTTACGTCTCAACTGACATACTTTTACTACCTCTAACACTTGTAACGGATAAAGCTCTATTAAATTGGTTATGAAGGTATCTTGATGCTGTGCTTCTATCTTGTATTTGGTTAATTCCGATTCGGGAAAGTCTTTTAGGTTCGTGGTAACTATTACCTCTGCATCTGCTTTAATTGCTGCTGCTAAGATATGCCTATCATTAGAATCTGGTAGATTTAGAGTCGGAATAAGAGCTTCGTAATCGACAACCAGACAATCTCGAACATTAGCGTTCATTAAGTCTCGAAGGCGATACAGCTTTTCGATTGGTATTTCTGGTCGATTTCTACTTAAGTTTTCCAGCCATTCTCGATGTATTTGCTCAGTCCATTTGGCTCTTACTAAATCTCTAACCGCTAGCTCCATTAACAAATCTCGAAGGACATTGGGATACAATACGCAGGCATCATACACTACCGTCAGCTTAGGATTCATCGTATAGCTCTAGTTCTTCGCTCAAGCTAGTTAGTTCGTCTAGTGATTTACTTCTTCTAGCATCAATTTCCGCTTTGTATTTATATACCTCTTCTGCTAAAACTCGGCGATGCTGTCCCACTTTGTAGTGCGGTATTTCTCCCGAATCCAGTAGCTTAGTTAGATAAGGTCGAGATACATTCAGTATATTTGCTGCTTGTTGGGTAGTTAATTCTGCTTCTATTGGTACTATGGTCACTGCATTACCTTGAGCTATTTCTGACAAGATTTCTATCATCAGTTCGTAGGCTACCGTGGGAATCGTGAGTAACTTTTCCTCTCCACTATTTGTCTTTACTGTCAACAACTGAGTTGCAGAATTAGTATCGAAAATACTAGCTAAAATACGGCTACTTTCTGTAGACAGCTTTTTTTCTTCTTCTGACGGCATAGGAAGCTTATTTTGTCTTTCTAATGTAGCCATAGTTTGAGTTTACACTTTAAGAGCATTTATACTACTCTTCTTAGTTTACAAATTATGTGAAATAAACGCAACAAAACTTTCTTTTAACAGCGATCGCCTCTGGCGGATGACGGATGGCAACTGTGACGGTAAATAACAAAACTTCTCCGTATATTTGTTCAGCTATAAAAATGCAGTTCTACTTTGGTACGAGTGTCATTCCGCTAATTATGAGTTTTTGTATTTGCCGTCACATCCGTCACGTCTATATCTGACAAGGGTTTCAGCCATCAAGGTTTAGTCACAATTATCACGGCAGTTAAAACTTAATTGCTGCATATGTGCTACAAAACGACTAGCTTTTACTGCTACTCCCACTGTCGTTTTCTTTAACACTTGAAATAAATTTCTACTTCAGCTCTTGGGGTGCTTCTGTTGTGATTTCACCTTAGATCGCAGAAGGTTCATTAGATTAATAATTACATTGGGATTTCAAAAGATTGCTCTAGCCACTGTTGCGCCTCTTGATAGTGTTAAAATTTTCTTTCGCTACGACGAAATTCAGGAGTGTGTACCATGCGCTTTCCGTTTACCCATTTGACTCCATGATATTTATGCAGTAATTCGTGATATAAAACTAATTCCACTACCATTTGCGGTACTTGGGGATTGTCTAAAGTACGACTCATTACTACTCTGTCTCGCAAAGGCTCGTAGTGTCCCAATTTGCGTTGGGTCAAGATTTTATTCCAGCTTAGACGTGGTTTGGCTAACTTTCCTGTAAAGTATTCTCGATTTAGGCGATGAAACAATTCTTCTAAATCGTAATAACTTTCTCGATCTTTCTCCGCATCGACTTCGGCTATCAGATCCAATTCCAAAAGAATATCGCGATATTCTTCCGTTAAACCAAAGCTGCGAATCAGTTGTTTATCTTGGGGATTTTTACCCACTAAAATTAGATTAATAATTGCTTGTAAAACATTATCTTCAGCTTGGATAAATCCTTCGCTCAATTGTAGTTCGATATTTCCTTGATGATTCTTTCTATATTTATACAAGCCATTGTAGTTAGTAATGTTTACTTTAACTTCTGAGATATTTAGCCGCTCGGTTTTAATAGTTTGAGCGGCTAGGTTTTTGATTTTCCCGACAGTTTTTAGGTGGAGGTCGAGATAGTTTTCATCGCTGAGAAACTTCATCCAGGCATAAGCTTTGCGGGAAGGAGCGGTCAAGGCGGCGGGAGTGACCCGACTTTGTTGGCAAATGCCTTCGACTTGGAGAGTATAATCGCTCAAGGCTTTGCCGATAGATTTTAGTTGAGTAACTTTATAGTTAGGTGGTAGCTCTCTTATCCGTCGTTGAAGATTCTTTTGTTTTTTGATTAAGTTTTTAATTCGCAGAGTGGAACTGTTACTTGTAGCTGGTTCTTCCTCTTCCTGTTTTTGGTTAGTCACAGGTAAATTCTGCCAATCTATATTTTTGAGATAATCATAAGCTCGACGCGAACGCACGGGAAGTCTTTTAGATGAAGTCTTAGCTTCCTCACAGAGCTTGTCGATGGTTTGTAGAGAATCGAACACAAATTTTTTTAGAGAATCAACTTCGTCGGGATGAACTCCTTGTTGTAATTTACTTTTTACTCGATTGGCTGTTTTTACGATTCCTCTAATCCGAATCATCTCTAATACTGCTTGGTGCTGGTAATCGAATAAATCAAGCCGAGGGACTTCTCACACATTCTCACATATTTTTGTTGGTTGAGAGAAAACGCGCTCTTTCGGCTTCAATATAGGGTTAGTGTATAGCAACTAGCTAATTCTCTCGGCTCAAAAGTTTAGCTGCACGCATTCTTCTCAACAACCCCGAACGGTTAGAATACGTAGTTTGCATTTGCCGAATCCGAGATTGAAACGTAGCCGAGTCTTCCTCTAGTGCTGCTAAATCTCTCAAGTCAACCAAGTATTGAATTGCCTGCTCATAGGGTTGTGCTTGTTTGCGAGCAATCAAAGCGTCGATCGTTTCCCAGAGCTGAGCTTGTTGAGGCTTTAAAGATTCGAGATACTTACGGCGTTTGGCTTTTGCCGCTGCTTTCTCTTTTGCCTGTCGCTCTAAACGTTGGGTATCAGCTAAGACCCTTAACTCCGAAAAGCTGCGCCGCTCATTACTAAATACAGACGAAAGTTCGGAAACTTTAGCAAACTTTTGACGTAAACGTGCCTGAAGCTGGCTAGCAATCGCTGAGTCTCCTACAATAATTTCCAGTAACCACTGGGTTTTCTCTTTATCTGAGAGCGAATTGACCCAGTCTTTGAAAGTTTCTTTGGGTTCCTTTTTTGTTGGACTAGCCTTTGCTGCCACTGTGATTAAATCCGTATCCATTTCTAGCCAATCGACAAATGACTGAAGCGGAGCGTTGAGCTTTTGCAGATTAGGTGGAATAGGTGGCTCTTGTGCATCTTCCTTTAAGTAGGCAGAGACTGCCTCTGCCTGCAACCAAGCTAAATATAAAACCCGATAATCTTCTTGGAGAAGTGCCTGTCGTAATGATAGCAAATCACTAAGCCAATTATTATTTTCCTCAATCCAGCCACCGCCTTCCTCTCTGTGAATCTCAAGATTGAGGATTACATATTTTGCTGTAGTAGAGACCTCAATAATGTTGTCAATACAATAAGATTCCAATGCAGAGACATTAACTGCTGATTTGGGAAAACGAAACGCTAATTGGTAACTTCCCCAATTAGCCATGTAAAGCATGGCATCAAAGCATTTCTCTAAAACTGATAATGGATTCTCTGGAAAATCTGCATAACTGTAGGTAAAAACCGCTCTGGTGGCAGTAGGCTTCACCCGACTTGATAAACTTTGCAGATAGTCTTGTTCGGCTTTGGTAAGCGGGCGTTCGAGTGCCTGAAATTCATAATATTGGTATTCCATCGAATAGTAGAGTTATTCATCAAGTACAACTTCATCAGTAATTTTCAGGCTTTGCAGTGAAGCCTCAACTGCTCGTTCATCAATGCTAATGCTGTTCGACTTGCTATCCCAGTTCTTGACACAGTTCTCTCAACTGACACGAAAGTCGGTAGTAATACTCGCATTCAGACCAGTTGCCAATTTTCTTGGCTCTCAATTCTAAATGCCAAACCCTATCAATTAGTTCTTCTAATCTTAGTTTGAAACCATGAATACTCTCTTTGTGACCTTGAGCAATCGCTGTTTCCATTTCTCTAATCAGCTCAATTGAAACCTTTGCCTTATCTGCTCGATTTTCGATGCGCTCTATATAAGTTTCCATGATGCCTCAAAGAATACTGGGAGTATTTTAGGCTAATTAGGCATCTACTTCAAATGTTCTACAGTTGCTCCTGCTTTAATTACCTAACAATCTCAGTTCTTTGACAATGGTTTTGAAGAGTTTTTGACTTTGGTTAAATTTTCTTGCCAACAACAAAATCTAATTTGGACTGCTCTACAACTGTAGAGCTGTATAGTTTGATAACTGTGACGGTAAATAACAAAACTTACTTAGATTTTTGTCCTACTATGCAGAAGTAATTTTACTTTGGCGTATAGTAACACTACCTTTTAGAAGTTTTTAAATTTGCTGTCACATCCGTCACATCTATATCTAGCAAGGTTTCTAGCCATCAAACTTCAGTCACAGTCATCACTGTAGTTAAAACTTACTTGCTGCATATATACTACAAAGCAGACTGCCTGTAATGCTGCTTCCACTGCTGCTAGCTCGACACTTAAAACAAGTTCTTATTTCAGATACTTGGGTGCTTGAGTTGTGCTTTCACCAACCTGTGCGATCGCCTCAAAGTAATTTTTCTCTGGTTGAAATTTCGCTTTCACCCGCACGAAGTAACGGGGCATCTGCTGCTTTTTCTCAAGGTCTGGATCGTATTTAAACGCATCGACTGATGAATCTGCCGAATCTACAGGAATATAATTTGGTTTTAGTATCTTCTTAGCTCTTTTACTCCCAACTCTTTCTACTGTTTGAGCTAATTTTTCACTATAATTCCTTAACACTGCTATGACTGAGGACTTACAGAAGAGTACATACTGCCAAAACCCTGATAGATAAAACTCACCTGGCTCTAAATCTTGAAAAATACTGGTTCTGGCTTCTTCTGTATTCGCGACCGTTACCAAGTTGAAATTTATTTCGTAGCCTTCTTGTCCTTTGTTGTGATTGATTTGGGGATAAACTGATAGCTTTTTAATGCTACTGCCCTGAGATGCTATTTTTTCTACCAACGCTTTGTATCTTTGTTTTGATTTGGCAGTATAGCCCAAACGATATGTTTGCCCTTCTATGGTAATTGTAAGTTGTTCTTCGTTTTTAACCGCTACTAGACCCTCAAGCACTCCGATCGCTTGAAAAATACTATTAGATTCGGAATTTTGAGAGGTTTTAAGTTGGGTTTTGCTTGTATTGTCTGCTTTTAAATTAGATGATGAACTGTTCTTGGGACTAGAGACTTTATTGTCTCGCTCTTGTTTCTGTGCTTTATTTTTCGTCGAAGCAAGCGAAGAAGATTTATTCACCATCATTGACACCCAATAAAGTAAAGTAATTTTTCTTACTCTATCGAATTTTTTGAGCAATGGCGTTGCGGAAGCGCAACGCAAGTCGTAGACTCAGCTATGCGCCCTGGCTTATCGCTGCTAAACTACAATCCTAATCCAGTTTCGATCGCTGCCCTACCCTCAAGCTCGGCTGCGGCAGCAGTGTAACAAATTAGCTTAAAATCAAATGCTGTTCCCTCTGCATCAACATGGGGCGCGTTCCCTTGCGTCTTACGCCGAACAGCGCGTACGCGCAAACGCCGCTAGGCGGCTCTGAGGCGGTAGCCTCTGTGGGTCGCCCCATCAATAATTGAAAACTGGTAGCAATGGGCAGTTGTGTAATAAACCAGAAGGATATATTTATCAATTGCCACCCATTGTTCTACTCTAAATTTTCCTTTTAACATCTTCGTAATCGACTAATTTCTACTAACTCATCTACCAATTCTAAAGCCACTCTATCGTTCTCTATAGATAACACCTGAAATGGTTGCGCCCACGACCAATGACCAGGACATTCTTTAATCATTACGCGATCGCCTACCTTGATTTCTTCATTTTGGTTAGAGATTTCTTCAGCTTCTACTTCCTCAATATCTTCCCCTACTTCTGCTCGATCGTCTTCAGCAGTTTCTAACTTACTATCGGGAGCAACGCCCTCATCTATCAAGCAATCGATCGCTTTAACCACCTTTTCCATCACCATATTCCAGAGTTTGTTAATGACGGGCGACACAAGCCCCTGAAATGAATTCAGGGGACGCGCCCTCACATTCGTACTACCAGAATCTGCTTTGGTTCTTACTGCACCATTGGTAATTAATGGCGGCTCATCATCTGTTTTATCGCGAAGTCTTAAGCCTTTAATAAATGACCCCAGGCGATCGCGTCCCTTTTCTACATTTAATCTCAACTGATTGTTTAGCAGGTCGGATAGCAGATTAACAAACCTCCGTAACCCGATCGCGCGACTACCAGTATCGTGACAGTATTCCGTATAGTTGGGATATAGCCATTCATCATTGTGTAAATACCAATTATCCGAGTTACTATCTTTATCGCGCTTGGCTACCCCAATATTGGTTCTGGCTTCGGGGTCTAAGATTACCTTATTATCTAACCAATCAGCGATCGGATTGGTTTCTACCAAGGTTTGTGCCTTCATCACTGCTAAAGAAGGAACGGCAGTTTCGTAGTTTTTAACGATTTCAGTCGCTTTTACTTCGTCCATCCCTAGCACCCAATTCAGTAATCCTGGTAGATAGGGGACAAATTCACCAAACATTTCTCCGTTACGATGTTCGATGAGATTGCGCTGGCGATCGCTCTCAATCCGATTAAACATCGGTATGGAAATTCTTCTTCTTTCTAGTCCTGAAGTATAATCACTACTCTGAATCACTTCATTAGTTGCCACGATGACCATTGCTTGTGGGGTAAAACCACCACTACTTTGTTTGTATTTAACTTCATAAGGTAAGGTATCCTGTCCAGTTAAGGCTTTAAGCTCACTAACTTCCCCTGCGTAACGCTCCGAATCGTTGATTAAAACTAATCTTTTACCAGCAACCGAAGCTGGTTCAAACTTTTCAGACTCAAGTTTTTTCAAGGTAGTGGTATGAGTGTTTTCTTGTCCTACTAGTGCGATCGCTAATCTAGTAAAAGTGGATTTACCCGTTCCTCCAGGTCCTATTAATTCCAAATATTTCTGCCAATCGGTTCTACCAGTGACTACTCCTCGCAGATAGGCTCTCATTAGCTGGACTAAATCCTCATCACCCCGACACATTTGGTTTAGCCATTGCTGTATTGGGTAGCAGGACAACAGAGGATTATAGCTATATGGCAGACACCAAGTTAACTTATGTTCGGGGGCATGGGGTAACAGCTTTTTAGTTTCTAAGTTTAAAACCCCATTTCGCAGTGGTAACAATCCTGTAGCTTCATCCCAACAACGCACTGCCAAATCCATTTTTAGTAATCCGACTACACCATTGATAAAGCTGATGGTGAAACTTGGCTTTTTTCCTTTTGGATTCGATAAGGCTATCGCACTAGCAGTTTGTTCTAATTCTAACTTGACTAATTGCCCCACAAATTCTGTAGGTTCGATGCTCCAGATTCCCTCAATAACTGAACTATAACGATACCACTGCTGTAGCTCGGTATTCCATGCTAGGCGATCGCTGTACTTTTCTGCCAACCAACTAGAAAGATCTGACTGTGACCAGTTAGGAACTTCGTTCGGGGAAAGGGAAAAAGGAGAAAGGTTAAAGGGTTCTTCACTCCTTTTTTCCCTTACCCTTTGCCCTTTTTTCCTACACTCTAGACCTTTTATAGCAGCCTCTAATTTGGCTATTAGTTCTTCGGCATCTAAATGACCATGAGCTTTTACCCAATCAGCTAAATCTCCTTTCTCTGGTATTTCTGTCCAGATGTTTTTGGGATTGAGAACTAGACAAGGGAAGTCAACTTTAATAGCTGCTGATTCTACTAGGCTGGCTTTTTTTCTTCCTGCTTCGTCATTGTCGGGAAAGTAAACCAAACCCTCTGCACCAGATTTCTTGAGAGCTTTTATAGTTGAAGCGATTGCACTATGGTTCCAGTTAGAACCCTGCCATGTTATTGTCGCGATCGCTCTTTCTCTTGCTACTTCAACACATTTTTCTCCTTCTACTGCCAACACCCATTTGTTTTGACAATTAGCAGCAGCTTCATTTTGTCTGTAAGCGTTCCAATTTTTTGCTCCTTTTTTCCACCGTACTAATCCGTTCGAGCTAGTATGTGCCTGTCTAAAGGTTTTCTCTTTTCCTTTATTGGTTTGCCACTCAAAGCGTGATACCCATTGCGTTTTTGAGTAGTGGTAACGGGTTTCAGTAGCGATCGCTGGTATTCCCTGTTTCTGTAGCCATTCGGGAATTTCTGTATCCGTATTTGGCTGAGGTATATCTTCGGCTGCTGCTGGTAATCTGGCTAATCTGGGAACGGGAATTTCTAACTTAGGAACTTCAGGAACTGAATTTACACTTTTCCTTGCTCCCCTGCTCCCCTGCTCCAGGGCGCATTTGCGCCGACTCCTGGATAGGAGTCGCTGCGAAGCAGCCTCTCCCCTGCTCTCTACTACTTCGCTCCAGGGACGAATTGCTTCTCGGATATCCTTAACTTCGCAACCGCACTTAAACGGATGGTACTTGCCAGTAGGTTTGTCGATTTTAAAGCCACCATCGCCACATACAGGGCATTTACAGTGGTATTCAGAACCTGTTTCTTTGACTATTTCGAGGCGATCTAAATAGTCCAGAATCTTAAAAGGTGCGATGAAATTAATCATGCTACACCTCCCTTATTCAGACAGTTTAAAAGATGTTGCGCGAAAGTAGAGATGTCAAATGGTCTGACCTCTCGTAAAATATAATTATCCATTGGGTAACTCCTTATGGAATTTTTACTTGGGGCGATCGCTGTTCTTTGGTCGGAAACGGGCGGTCGCTCTTAATTTTTAGCTTTACTCTAATCGGCTATTTCTTTAGTTTTTTGAATTGGAAATGAAAACACGCTCTTAAAAAGCCGATTCTAATTCACTAAGAGAATTAATAATCTGAAAATTAGTTTTCAAATTTAACTCCCAAATCTACATTCAATTCTTGTTCAATCCTCCTAATAATTTCTTCGGTTGCTGGCGATCTCATATCTTCTGACTCTAATTGATACCAGTAAGAACGACTAATATTACAATCACGACAAATTTGGCTTAAAGAACGAGGATCGTTCTCTCTAGCTTCTTTGATTCGCTGTCCCAAACCTGGGAAATCACCAATACTCTCCTGAACTCGTTTGACTTGCAATGTTTTCATAATTAAATTTCCAATTCTCATCATATTGTATATTGTCTACAGATGTTTGACAACTGTTTGCAGACAATTTACAATAAAGTTATTAGGAAACAACAGCACATTGCAAGCCTAAAGTTAACCAAAGTGCCATAATTCAGTATTTATCTGCACCAAGAAAAAATAATAAAACTCTTTTTCAGGAAACTAACGTGGCAGGTTTAATATAAACCGTAGAACGAGGAGCAACTACTAAGAGTTAAAATATAAAAATAAGACCTAAAGGTCAAAATCGAACCAATGACTAGTGCTGAATCCAAACCAAATTACGAAAACGCAATTTTACAGCAATTAATTAAAAATGCCGAACGATTAGCAGTAATCGAGTTTGAAACCAAAACCATGAAAACCCAAGTCAACAAAATCGATATCTTGGAGCAAAAAGTAGACTATATTTATAAGTCATTAAAATGGGTTTTCGGATTGCTTGGAGCAATATTAATTGCCGTAATAGCCAACTTATTAAGCCAACCTATTTTAAGTTGGCTCAGTTGAACGCACATCAGAATTCAATCAAATTTATCCTTATCTTTTTCAACTAAGATAGGGATTTTTTTTATTAGCTATCGCTAAAAAATTAGTGGACTTAACACGAAGGAGAGCAAGTACCGTCCAAAGTTCTGCTCTCCTTCTCACTCACCAATAATGAGGTAATCTCATGATGACATATACAGCAGAAAAATTACCACAATCAGTATCAACATTAGACGAAACACCCCTCGTCACCATTGAATTCGCACCGAACATTCATCCCACAGAAACCGAAAAATATAATTACCAACCTAAATTCAGATTCCATGATGAGGTAATCAACAAATTTAATCCTTCCAAGACACTTACTATCTGCGGAATGGAACTAATTGAAAGCAAAACATCATCAGGTAAACTTCTAAACCAACCCCGCTGGAAATATAAAGTTGATGAGGGAAGCTGGTACGAAGAATCAGTTTTAATCCGCCAATCTGACACCTGTGCTAAATGCACTTACTTTCAGGATTACCGCGACGAAAGAGGTACGGGCTGGTGTCACCTGTTTGACGACGCTACTAGAAGACACCACCAACGAACTAATGACTGCGAGCTTAACTCTGAATCTAGGTCACTCCTTGCCCTTCCATATTCAGAATACGATTACGGAGATATGGTTAAAGTCGTAGACTCCGACGAAGACCATAACGAATGGGCAACGTTTGAGGTTGTTGAGAAAAGACACAATCCTCAATGTTATTCCTCTCCTGAGCATTACTTCAGCGAGTCCGAATGGTATTATTTGCTATCTCCTGCTTATGAGGATATGTGGGTGGCAGAAAGAGATCTTTGCCATGCCGAACTTTCTTACACAATTGCAACTAAAGAACTGTTCTGACACATAACTGTTGGCTACTTAATCTTAGCTAGCCAACAGCCATACTTATTTTTTAAACTCGCCTCACTTTATTCAATACTCTCAATAATTATCATGATTCAGCCACAGCTTTTAGTAGAAATTAGAACTTTTAACCAGCCCTTTCCCGAATCAGAAGATATTCCAACTATCACTATCTATCATGACTCTCATGATAACTATTTCATGTCTTCGGGAATTGAGGAGATTAAAAATGCAGTTCTAAGAATAGTTCCGCATCTCGGCACAAACTGTCGGCATCCTCTTCTTTTCTCGGTTCGGCTTCTACCAGGGACTGAAACTGACGCTATTGTTGCCTCTATGTCTTACTCTTCTTCCTCTAAACCTAGAAAACGACAATCAAAGTTTAATAAACAGGCATAGTTGATTGTTAATTCAGTAGCTTTGCTAATCTCCTGCGCCGAGCGCGATTGCATGAGGATTCAGTAATGAAAATTAGAACCTTAAAGTCAAAGTTATCTAAAGCTGGTTTTGTCTACTGTTCTCGACGAGGCAAAGGTAGTCATAACTTCTGGAAACATCCTATTTACCCCATATTAATAGTGCAGTCTGGTAAAGATAACTCCGATGCTAAACCTTACCAAATCAAAGCCGTTGACTCGGCACTACAGCAAATCGATTGCCGTAGGCAATCCGCCATTTCGGAGAAATGTCGAATCAACGTAGTTGATTGTTCCTAAACTCTCCTTTAATAGTACAGAGGGTGGATATAAAGCCTTTAGCTACGTGGTTGTTTGGTTTTTAGATAGTCACAATCAACCTTTGTCGGAGTTACCTTTTCGGCTAAAGTGTTCTGGATATTCGGGAATTACTTTTCTCAAGAACTTTTCATACTACAATAATGCTGATAGCTTCTGTAAGAAGTTTCTTCAGACGTACAAAGCTTTGTCTGGTGATAAAGCGGCGGAGAAAAATGATGTTTTCTATGCCCACGCTGTTTACCAACCAACATTGGTTAGAGAAAAGGCTACATCTTCGGTTAATGGTCAAAGTTCCTACGCTGTAATGACTAAGAGTTTTGTTGAACCAACAAGGGATAATTTTACTAGTTTGATTGTTAAGAATGGTTCTTCAGTCAGTGAACGTATTAAACAGCTAATCGAGACTACTAAATCCTGGTTGAAAACTGAATCAGTAGAACCTGAAGAAGAAAAGGCTGAGAGCGAAGAATTAGAGCAGGATGTCGTTGAGACAGATTTGTCTGCTGACCCTATTCCTTTTTGACTTTAGACCAATAGAAAATGAGTACCGCAGATATCTAAACCTCGCGATATCTGCTTTTTATATTCTGTCGGGATTAAGCACTCTGCTCTGCCGCTGCAATCATGCAATCGCGCTCCAACTTTTTTGCGTTGCTCCCTGCCAAAAGTAAAAAAATACAAGTCAGTGACCCAATTATTTTTTGTGTAAGAATAGTACAGCAATACAACTGTTTACTTTAGGCTATCTATTTAAGTAAGTTCTAAAGTAATCGGAGGAAGGAGTTTTGGCAAAAACTATTATCGATGTAGATGAGTTTAATGGTAATAATGGGAGAACTTATCGCGCTCATAGAAAATGTCTCTGCCAATTTGAGTCTTAACGATAAAGCATTTATCTTTGTCTGAGTTGTACATGGATTTTGAGGACGAATTGTTCTTAAAAAACTACCTATATTTAATTTGACGCGATTATCCGAAGGATACGCTGAGTCCTTCTGACTTGCGTTGCGCTTCCGCCGCGCATTGCCCACGATCGAAGCGACATCTGTATTACATTGACTGATATATGCACTCTCTACCGTTTGTAAAGTATTTAATTATGGCTTAACTATAATGAATAAAACCAATTCGAGCTATGATTTGCTTATAAAAATTCAACAAATAAAACTGATTAAATTAATCGGTTTACTATAGCTAACTTACTATGGTAAATATCTTCGCTCTTGATAATATCAATGGTAGCAACGGCTTGATAATTAACGGTATCGCTTCAGGCGATCGCCTGGGATATTCTGTCAGCAATGCTGGCGATGTTAACGGTGATGGTATTGAAGATATTATTGTCGGTGCGCCCGAAAAATTATACGATGAAGCTTTATATAACAATTACTTCGGGGAAGGCAAAAGTTATGTAATATTTGGGCGCAGAGAAATTGACGAAGATAAAATCGTCGATTTAGACAAGCTTRATGGTAGTAATGGGTTTGTCATCAATGGTATWGAAMTAGGCGATGGCTCTGGWTTCTCKRTCAGCARTGCAGGAGATGTTAATAGTGATGGTTTTGATGACTTAATTATTGGTGCGCCAAATTTATATACACCCGATCCCGAAGCARATCGCAGCTATGTATTGTTTGGGGGAACAGAAGTTGGTAGCAACAGCAGTATCGAACTAAGTTCTCTAGATGGCAGCAATGGTCTAGTAATTAATGGTATCAATGTGGGAGATGACCTTGGATTCTCGGTCAGCAGTGCAGGAGATGTCAATGACGATGGTATTGAAGATATTATTATCGGTGCGCCAGATACTAACTCTGGTGAGTTTGAACTATCAGGGGAAAGTTACGTAGTATTTGGTGGCAGTGACGGCGTTATCGATCTAGATGCTCTCGATGGTAGTAATGG
>NZ_JRFE01000034.1 GCF_000756305.1 Myxosarcina sp. GI1 | reverse complement strand
CCGCACCACAACTCGATCTCAACGGTGAAGCGACGGGTACCAATTTTACTACTACTTTTACCAATAACCCTGTACTCCTGGTCGAGCGCCAAAACCCTATTATTTCTGACTCTAACTCAAATACTCTCTCTCAAGCTACCGTCGTTCTTACTAACCTCCTCGATGATAATAATGAAATTTTAGCTGCCGACACTACTGGTACTAAAATTACAGCTAATTATAATGCTGCAACTGGTACGCTCTCTCTAACTGGAGAAGACAGTATTGCTAACTATCGTCAAGTTCTCAAAACTATCACTTATAACAATACTGCTGAAACTCTAGATACGCGCAATCGCACTATAGAATTTACTGTCGATGATGGTGCAGCTTTTAACAATACCAGTACTGTTGCCACGACTACAATTAATTTCACCAATACTTTTTCTGGTTCTGGCGGACAAAAGAGATTTACAGTAAATGCTGGCGATGGCGAAGTAATCATTAGTGATTTTGGCGGCGTGGGTACTGGTATTAATCCACCATCTAAAGTTATTAACGAAGTAGATACCCTTCAGTTTATTGGGAAGCAATTGACTGCGGATAATCTGATTCTTACTCAGAATGACAAGGATTTAGAACTTACTTTTAAAGGAGTAGCAGACACCACAGTTATTTTGTCAGACTTCAATTTAGAACAATTAGATAACCTACCTTCTAGTATCGGTAATATTTTGTTTGACGGACAACAAAAGATTAAAGATAGCTTCGATGTATTTAATGCCGAGCAAATTCGCTCTCGCGTATTTAATTTTAATACGGCTACTTTTTTAAATGATTTGGATAATACTCTTCAAGGGTTTAATAACTCCGATGATGTAATTGATGGTCTACAAGGCAATGATGTTTTATTAGGACGTTCTGGAGATGACGTGCTGCGCGGTAATAGTGGCGATGATTTGCTACTCGATGGTGGCAGTGGTAGCGATCGCTTAGACGGTGGTAAAGGCAATGATGGTTTATTTGGTGGTATTGGTGCTGATGAATTCGTGCTGAGAAAAGGTGCGGGAACCGATACGATTTTTGATTTTCAAATTGGTATTGACTCGCTGATACTGGCAGAAGGTTTAGACTTAAATAAATTGACAATTGGAACTAATGAAAATGGAATGAAGATTAGTTTGAGTGAGACTAAAGAAGTTTTGGCGAATTTAATTGGGGTTGATGCTAGTAATTTGACTATGTCCGATTTTACCTAGTTAAGTACATATTAAACCCCAAAAAGAGTCAGGACTTACGCGTTTAAAAAACCCAACTTCAGCGTAGCAAGTTGGGATAGTTCATTGTTGACTATACTGCCGAAGCGAGTGAAAAACGCTTGGGAATGGTTTCTTTTTGGGTCAATGGGATTACAGGGGTCACAGGGGTTGACCTTGGTGATGCTTTATTGTGGACGGTCGATCGCATTGCGTCTTCGTCAATTGAAGAACAAACGGCTATGGCTCTAAATTATGAACAATTACTTCAAATAGGCTCGCAGTACTCCGAGCAAGTGATTGAGAGAGAATTACTTCCCTGGCGACAAAAAAATCTACGCCAACTGCAACGAGATGAAAAGCGTATTAGCGAGTATTACTCGGACATGATCGGGGAAATCAACGGCAAAATCAAAAAAAGAAATCTAGAGGGAGAAGAAAAAGAGCGAGAACTGGCTCGCATTGAAGCTACCCGTATGGAACTGAAGCGCAAACTTATCGATTTAAATGAACGTTATTGTATGGAAGTCACGGCACGGTTACACAGTGCTTTGATTGTCTGGTTACAAACGGTTCATCTTAATTGCCAACTAATTCGCAAAAAGCAGAAGCGAGATATCATAGCGGTTTGGAATCCTTATCAGAAACAGATTGAGCCTCTGCGCTGCGAAAAATCCCATCAGCCAGTAAACAGCTTTTATTTGGATGATGAATTGGCTACTATTATTTGTCCCACCGTTTGGTTATCTTAAATAAATCCAATCTCGGTCACGTCCCTTCTGCAATCGCTTCAATCTTCTCTACTTTTGGAGGATAATTCATAACAGGTAGTTTTTGGTTTTCTATAAACATCTGTAATTTTAGTAATGGCTCGACCAAAAAAGATAATAGCCCGAACCAAAAAAGGGAGCGAGCGATATCAAATTTGTATATTCAGGCGAAAAAAAAATCACAAGTTGAGTTTTGTTGAAATTTTAGTTGAAAATGCTCCTTCTAATTCATCGCTTGCTAATACTAAAATGAATAATCTTTCGCAAAAACTCAAGATTCCTTGGCAGAAAAAACTCTTAAATATTGATACTACTAAACGATTACTTATACGTGAAAGAAGACAAGCAAGAAAAGAAGCTCAAAATGCTAATAGATTAGCAGCCCGTATGCTTAAACCACCCCTACTTACCTTTGATGGCTCATCAAAAGGAAGACCAGGGCGTTCGGCTTCGGCAGCAGTTATCGAGATGCCCGATTTCACCCGTCATACAGTTACCAAATTTATACCTTCAGCTTTTGTCAATGAAGCTGAATACATAGGTCTAATTATTGGCTTGGAAAAAGCCAAAGAATTGGGAATATTATCGCTTGAAATAAAAGGAGACAGCCAAATAATTATCTGTCAAGTGTTAGGAAAGTATCGGGTAAATGATGATTCTAAATTTTCAGTTTATCTCAAACAAATGTTAGATTTATTATCTTATTTTGATGATTATTCTCTCGATTGGATTCCTAGAAGAAAAAATCTGTTAGCAGATAGAGCAGCACACAAATGTTTAAAAGAAAATTGTCCTTCAGAAGAAAAAAGTTATGCAGAAGAATATATAGATTATTTAATCTACAGTAATTATTTAGTCGATGATGATTATGATTAAATCAAATTGACTCGATAGGAGTCATGCTCGATACAGCCGATTCTCATAGTTCCAATCTGGTTCTTTCCGATTCTCAGAGTCTGGAAAATCCTACAGACACGGTGCTACTTTTGTAAATCCATGTCTCAATCGATCGATAAACTCGATCTTCTTTTAGAGCGTCAGTTTCCTCCTTCTAATAACTACTCCTCTTCTATTGCTGCTCCTCAACCTCCTGACCAACAATCCTCTGACCAACAGTCCCCTGATGATAAACAATTACCTACTGAAGCTCTTCTCAATCGGGCGATCGACACTATTATGGATTATAACGATCGCGCTAATCCTGAAGACAAGTGGTACATTGGTATTAATTCCCTGAAAGATATTATTAATTCGCAAGTGACGATTGTACGAGTAGTCAAACGACGCAAAGCTGAAATCGATCGGCATCATCAGAAACATAAACTCGATAGATTTCATAACCGTTACTATCACCGCGAACAGAGCTATACCGATTTCTTTGATTTTTCATAAATTCGACGGCGATCGCAGTAATACTGCCTGTAAATCTCTAATTAAAGCAAAAACCAGAATTAGATCTAAGTAAATTTTCTGTAACAGCAAAATAAATTCGCGAGTACGATCGAAAGACATTTACATCCAATTAAAGTTTAGATCGAACATTTTTTTTGTGTCTAATTGTGCGGAAATATCACCAGGACAACCGCTTAAAACCTGGCAACAATTTGGGCTAAAGTTAGCTTCTCGTATTTATGGTGGTAGAGATGTAGTTGTTGCTGTCGATCTTACCGAAAGTGTTGGTTTAAATGCCGAAGGACGCTTGCGCTTGACTCAAATTATTAAAGACAGTTTGCAGCCTGGAGATTTAGTATATGTTGTTCCTTTTGCTTCTAAGGTAAATCCCCTACAGAGCGATCGCAATGCTATTGCCTTAGACAACGGTATTAAATTTCGCCGCAAGCCAGAAGTTATCGAACAAATAGTTAATACTTTGCCGTTCGAGTCGGAAATACAATTCAACAATACCGATATCCAAAACGCCGAGTTATTTGCATATCGTGAATTAGCAAGACTCAATCAATGTCGTCTTGTTGGCAGTATCCCCCTCAAGCCTCAGTCTGTAGTTTGGCTAACCGATGCACCCTTGCTAACCGAAGCTGGAATTGACTCTGCTACTTGGATCGAGACACCTGCAAACAGTCCTTTTCGTCAGTCAGAATCACAACTCAGTCAAGAAAGACAAAGCTGGCTACAAACTTTACCACTAAACAAGCGATCGCAAGTAATTACTACCGACGACAATCGTACCTATCAGCTTTCTATAGTCGATATTCCTCCTATCGCACAGGAATTTTGTACCCCTGCACCAGGAGGCAAAGAAACCTGTTTGGTAACTCCCTACATCGTAAAAATGCTGTGGCTTCCAACCTTAATTTTAGCTGCATTATTAATTGCAGGAGGTTTTTATGGCAAATATTTAATTAGTCTCAAGAAAAAATGGAAGCTCAAAGTTAGTTTTGATTCCGATGACAACATAGAACCAAGAACTTGCTATTTAAAACACGGACAAAAAATTGCGATCGGTAGTAATGATTTAAGTGCTATTAGCTGCCCTGGTGAAGATATTAGAGGATATCTATACAGAAAAGGCAACAAACTCTATTTAAAGCCTACTAAAAATGCTCCTATTTTATATCGCGATCGCGAGTTGAATAAAGAAGAACTTATCGAACGCGATCGTTTCAAACTCAACTGTCCCGAACGGGGAAAAAATTTTGACATCTCAGTAAAAGTAGTTAAATAAACAAAATAAGATTATGAAATTTGAAGAAAAACAATCTCGTAAAATTAATCGTACCGTTTGTATTGGTTTAGGCGGTACTGGACGCGATGTTTTGATGCGAATTCGGCGTTTAATTGTAGATCGCCACGTAGATTTGAAACAGCTTCCCGTTATTAGTTTTGTCCATATTGATACCGATAAAGCTACTAGCAATATGACGGGTTTACGAACTGGAAATACCTATCACGGTGTCGATTTACGCTTCAGCGATGCCGAAAAAGTAGCGGCGACGATGACTCGTTCAGAAGTAGATAATTTAGCGCGAGAATTATCGAGAAGAGGAAGTAACTACGATGGTACTCCTGGTGTTTTTAGCAATATTTCTAGCTGGTTTCCACCGCAGTTATTAAAGAATTTAAAGGCGATCGATGAAGGCGCACAGGCAATTCGTCCTGTAGGCAGATTGGCGTTTTTTCATAACTATAGAAAAATCAAAGCCGCTATCGAAACGGCAGAACAAAGAACGCGAGGTCATGAAGCTTTTATGATCCGTAATAATTGGAGTGTAGAGAATAAACTAAGCATATATGTTATCGGTTCTTTGTGTGGTGGTACGGGTAGCGGTGTCTTTTTAGATGTTGCCTATTGTCTCCGTCAACTATACGGTATTGACGGCGCACAAATTATAGGTTACTTGGTTATTAGTCCCGAACTTTATGGTAATGCACCCGATAAAAATGCTAATACCTACGCCGCACTTAAAGAGTTAAATTATTATGCGACTGCGGGAACAACTTTTAAAGCCGAATACGACACGCAAAATTTAGAGTTTGTTGAAGAATCTCGTCCACCTTTTGAATATGTTTATCTAGTTTCTAATCGCACCGCCAAAGACTACAAAATTATAGAAAAAAGTAAGCTTTGTAATATTATTGCCCATAAAGTTACTCTGGACTTTGCAGGTGAACTATCTCCAGTAATTACCGCACAACGCGACAATTTTCTCCAGCACATGATTCAAACTGACGAACACCCTCGTCCTAATGTTCAGCGTTATTTAACATTTGGTTTAGCAGAAATCTATTTTCCTCGCGACATCGCCGTACAGATATCTTTGAACCGCATCAAAATTAAGTTGGTAGATTTTTGGCTTCAGGGCGAAGGACAAAGTGCCGATCCGAGTAATTTATTAGCCAGTTTCTTAGATCGCTGGTACAATCGCGGCAAAAATGAAAACGGTTTTGTTAGTAAGTTACAGCAAGCCACTACTGACGGTAGCAAAACTTTTAATAACGCTTTAAGTAGTTGGAAAAACCGCCTAGAAAATAATATCATAGAAATTCAAAACCGCGACGAACGCCAAGAAGTTATTTCTCAGTTGGGCAGGGAAATTCGCAGCGAGTTTCGCAAAGTACAGCCAGGAGAAACCGAAAGCAGTAGGGGGATCTGGTTTACTAGCTTACAACAGCAGCGCGATCGCTTAACCGCAGAATATATCAAAGATATCGACAATTATTTAACAGAGTTACTCAACCCTAATAGTTTTAATTTCTCCTTAAATAACACTCGTGCTTGGCTAGAAGCATTAACTACAGAGTTAAATAAATCTTTCCGAGAATTAGAAGATTCGAGTAACAGCATGGGACAAATTCACAGTCTCGAAGCTGTTGAGAGAAAATGGCAAGATGCACAACAAACCATAGAAGATATCGAATCTAAAAAGGGTTTGTTTCCTAGAGACAAACAAAAAAACAGTCAGGTTCAAGACGAAGCTAAAAGAATCATTAGTCAAGTTAGCAAACTCTTGAAAGATAACTACGAACTTTCTCTCTATCGGGAAGCATTAACTATAGTCAAAGCTTTACAACATTACGTTAGCGAATTAATTACTAAAGTCAGTGCTTTTAACAATTTGTTGAATAGCGTCAGACTAGCCTATGAAAAAACCGAAAGCGAACTCAAACTACAGGACGTTGACGATATGAGTGGCGAAGCCATCTTTGCCGATGCGGATAGCGACGATTGTTATAAAAATCTTTTACCCGAACGAGATCGTGCTTCTCAGCTAGCTTTGGTCAGTAGTAAGATTACCGAAAAGGTAGGCTTAAAAGAATCTCTGGCAAGTTGTTTAGATCGCGGCGTAATCGACGAACAAAACTTACAGTTAGAAATTAACCTGGTTGTAGATGGCTTATTTGGTTCGCGCAGTCTTTCGACAGTCCAATCAGCAGTAAAGCGTTTTCTCGAAAGTTATCCTTTAAGCGATCGCGCAGTACGTTTAGAACAAATTATCCGCGAAGCTGAACCACTATTACCACTCAATACTAGCGATCCGTATTTCTATAACGATTCGGGTAAAACTCTATCTATCATCGCCTTTAAAGATACCGACAAACCAGAAATAACCCAGTTCAAAAATATTCTTTTTAATGATTTGGGTGTCTCTGATAATAACCTCAAACCCATTCAAGCTGAAGACGAAATTATTCTCGTTAACGAATACGGTGCTTTTCCTCTTAGACTTATTCGTGGTATCGAACTAATGCAGGGACACTATCAGCGTCAGAAAACTTACGGTAAAGGTTTTCTACACAACGACTATCGCACTCAGTTTATTGATATTATTCCTCCCGATGCGATCGAGATTGAGAACTTACAAGATATTTTTTATCCCGCGATCGCTTTAGACTTGCTTCCTTACAACGACAAAACTAAAGAATACGAGTTTCAGTACTACGACAGCTATCGGGATAGCCACGAAACAATTTTCCTCAGTTATATTTGGGACGAAGCTTTAGAACAACTTGCCAGTCGTAAAGACATGGTAGAAGCTTTAGATAAACGGTTGAGAAATGCGATTGTCGATCTCTCCCTTAACCCTCAGAAGTGGAATAGCTACTATTTACCAAAATTAAGGCACTTTATCACTACAGTAGATAGTTTACCAGAAGACGATCCCAATTATCTTTACAAAGAAATAGTTGTTGGCAGTCCCGCCACCATCGATCGCCGTCAACAAGATGGCATTATCAATCGTTTTTGGAAGAAAATGCAGGATATTGTCAAAGAGGAAATGGCGAAACAAAAACAATCGCAGCAACAGCAAACATTGCCGCCTGAATCTACGGGCGATCCTCGGCAGGAGGCTGTCTTTGCCAATCGCGTTCTACCAGAATCGAATAACTTTGAAAGTAATGGAGAAAAAGAGCCAATCGAGGGTGAAATCGAACTTATCGAACCAACGCGATCGAACAATACTTCAAAAGCAAAATTAGCCGAACTGAAAGAATTGATTCAAATGAAAAATGAAGGAGATTTATCAGAAGCAGAATTTTCTGCTGCCAAACGAAATCTTTTAGGTATGTAACTTATAAATATTCTTTATAATGCCCCCGTTCATCTCAAATTTATTTATGCTAAACGCTTTAAAAATATTTCCTCCTTTATTGATTCTACTTACTGTAATCTTAATAATTTTACCAACGCTTGCTGCTATCTTATTAAAACAATCTCTGTATCATTATCTAATAGATTCTGCAAATAAAGTATCTAGGTTATTAGTACGAGAAAGTAGAGGTAAACAACCAGAATTAGTTACAAAGCTTGAAGCTAGATTTAAGGCTGCTAGCCAAAAATTAGAACAGGTAAACACCATCGCTCTTATTGATGGCTTGTACAGTCAGGAAAGATTAAAGTTTTTAGGTATAAATTTACGCTGCGAACAGTGGGATTATTTTTGTCAAACTTTACCTGGCTTATTACTTGCTTTTGGCTTACTTGGTACTTTTATTGGCATTAGCTCTAACTTATATAATCTCAGTCAAACTATTAGTGAAGGTGCGGCAGAGGTAGATAATTTAATTGCTCAGTTACAGACACCATTACAAAATATGGGCATTGCTTTTTTTACCAGTTTAACCGCGATTGCCTGTAGTTCGATTTTAATTATGGTTAATCTGCGCTGCAATACTAACTTCGCTAAATCTTTGTTGATTAGTTCCCTTGAAGACTATCTCGATAATATTTTTAAAATTAATATTGACGGTTACAGCCGTTTGGATAAAGCCGTCGATCGCATGGTAAAACAGCAGGAAGAATTTCTCACTCGTTTTCATGATAAAGTCGGACAGGTATTAGAAACCACTATTGGTAATGCGGCTAACCAAATGGTAGCAGCTAATCAAGGTTTTCAAAATAATGTCGATAGTATGGTTAGTAGATTTAACGATATATCTAGTTCACTAGCTGCTAGTATCGATAGCTTTCAAGGTTCGGTTTTTTCTTTAAAAGAACAAACTGAAACGGTAAACGAAATAATACCCAGATTTGAAACTGCAACTACAAAAATTGAATCTGGTTCTCAACTATACTTACAGGGTGCGGAAAGGATAGAAGCCAGCAAGTTTTCAGAGAACTTAGAAAATCTGACTAAGGATTTAGCTACTACACACTCATCATTTTCTCAATCTACAAGTTTTTTGGGCAAACAAGTTAAAAAGATTAGTCAATCTCATCAACAAGTAACCGAACTGGCACAACAGGTTTATACTCAACTGCAATCAGCCTCTAGTAAATTACAAGATAGTGCCGTAGGGTTTATTGAAGCCGCAGAGACATTTCGAAATAGCGATTTTGCTGACAAATTAACTACTGCTACCAACGAACTAACAACTATTCCGCAGCAGTTTAACGAATCTACCGTAGTTTTACATCAGTCAAGCAATACTTTGAGTAGCGCGATCGAGAAAATAGATAATGTTTCGCGAGAAAGTAATAGTTTGATTCAGCAAATAAATAATTTAAATCAGCACTCGTCGGAGTTATTAGAAAAAAGCGATCGCAATATTCAACAAGAAATTATTGGCTTTAACAATCTTAAATCCGAACTAGAACGCATTGTAGCTACTTTAGATCGACATAAAGAACAAGTTAATCTTAGTATTGGTAACTTTGGCGAAAAGATACTTAAAAGCTTTGAGAAACAAACAACCGAAAATATTGTAGAACTACACAATCTTACTTCTGAAATAAGCAATAGTTACGACTCTCTACAACGAAGTCAAACAGAAACAACAAGATTAATAAACATATTAGAAAATCAGGTAAATAATTTTAATTCTATTGATTCGACATTGACAAACATTGTTGATGTATCAAACAAGCAAGGGCAACAAATCAATCAAAGTTTAAATACTATTGGAACTAATGGCAATCGCCTATTAACTAGTTTTGAACAGCGGTCGCAGAATACTATTCGAGAAGTTCAGAATTTGATTGCAGAATTAAAACAATTAACAAGTAAAGAAATTACTAGAGACAAGCGATCGCGTAGTAACTTTAAAAATATATAAATTTATGTCTAGACGTTCGCTATATTCCAATAAAAACAAATTAGAATCTCACGACATTTTTCAATCCTTTACAGATTTGATGTCTAATGCCTTTATGATTCTTAGCTTATTATTATTGTTAGTTCTATTTAAATTTCTGGAAACCAATAAACGCTTACAGTCAGCTTCGCCAATCGTAATTGATGAAAGTTCTGGTAAATATAAGTTTGAGTCGGGAAGTGCCGAACTAAATCCCCAACTCAGACAATACATTTCCACAAAAATAACTCCCGAAATAGAAACTATTTTACAAGAAAGAGAAATCGATTTTATTCAAGTAATCGGACATACTGACGGAGAAAGAATAAGACGCAATAGCAATCTCGATAATACTTTAGAAGCAGTAGCGAACGGGAAGCAGCCAGTCAGTGTTTTATCTGCTGGTTCAAATGCCGATTTGGGATTGATGAGAGCCTTAGCAGTAGTTCGAGAACTAGAAAAAACTGGCTTGCAGAGTATAGAATTTCGTGCTTACTCTGCTGCACAACTATATTTACCAGATGGTAATTTGGCATCGGGCGATCGACAACCAGATGAAACTCGACGTAGAATCGAAATTCGTTTTATTCCTCCTGGTCAATTTAATTAATGGTACTTAAATAATTCTTAAGTTTCTCGGTGGTCAAACAGCGTAAAGTAAAGCCGAAATCGATCGGCATCACCAGAAACATGACCTCGAAAAATTTCACAATCGCAAGTTTCATATTGAAAAAGGCTATGTCGGTTTTTTTATGTTTACTTTATTCGACATAGAGCATTTACTCGTCGTATATATACATTGCTAACTATTCAAAATCTAAAAAAACCAAGTCAGAATTAAGAAGACTGGTCAATCAGTTCATGAACGGCTCTCTTAAGTTGCTCTAAACTTTCGCCCGAATTAAAAAGTCCCCAAACCACATCAAGATCTACTCTCCAGCAACGATGAGCAAGGATATTGCGAAATCCTATAATATCTTTCCATCTAATATCGGGGTATTGTACCTTTATTTCTTCAGGCAGTTGATTCACTGCTTCGCCAATAGTTTGAAGCCGAAAAATACCGCATCCTGAATCTTTTCATTCTGTAAAAATTCATCTTTTCCTGGTTGAATATATTCCTCAATCTTTTCGATTGCTGTTGCTATATCTCCGAGAAAAAGCAACGGTTTTCTCTTTTTCGCCATGATAGGTTTCCCTTTAAAGACTATCTAAAGAGATAGCTTCCCGCAGCACATCATCACGGATAACTGGATGAAGTACCGTGCTTTGAGCAACATCAACCTCACAGCCTAGAAGCTCTTTTAATTCGCGAGTAAATCCAATTAGATCGAGAAGTGTTTGATCGGGAGCAACATCAATTAAAAAATCAACATCGCTTTCAGGGGTATTATCATCTCGCACTGTCGAACCAAATACCCTTACATTGGGTGCGTGATACCGTTCGGCAAGCTCTAAAATTTTATCGCGATAGTGTTTTAATTTTTCTTTCGTCATTGAGAACCTTTTTGCTATAGAAATTATTATGACTATTCTGATATCAAATTTTCTATTTGAGTTAGTAATGAATCTAGTTTTTTTTGTTTCTTGGGATTTGATAATAACAACTTTTTAGATTTTTTTACTCGCTTGTAGGCACTATCCAGTCGATAAAAGATTGCTTCTTGCTGGGATTTTGGTTGAAAATCATTTATCCTGGCGCGAATTTGACTTAAGGACAACGAAGAAGCGATCGCTTCTTCTATTAGCTGTTTTCTAAAAGTTTTATCTTTGACACGACCAATTGTTTTGGCTTTTGTGTATTCAATTTTTCCTTGTTCGAGAACCGTCAAAATTTCTGGAGGCAGCTTTAGTAATGGAAGCCTACTGCTGACAAATGATTCCCAACTCAACTTACCCAAGCTCTCAAAAAGCTCAATAACTTTTTCACTTACTGGACTACCTAAAACGTTTTGGGTAACTTTTCCTTTAGCTTCATTTTGCATCTTATAGAGTAACAAAACCAATTCGTCTTTAGAAAGTTCTGTTTCGATTGATAACAACTGAAGAATTCCTTCGGTTTCTTCTAGAGGATTAAGTTCGGCTCGTTGCAAATTTTCAATCAAAGCAATCTGCATTGCTTCGACATCGGTTAATTGCTTAACGACAACAGGAACTTTAGACAGTCCTATTGCTTTAGCTGCCAAAAAACGTCGTTCTCCAGCGACTATCTCGTATTGCTCTAACTCAATCGGTCTAACTAGTAAGGGTTCTAAAATTCCGTGTTGATTTACAGAAGCTTCTAACTGTTCTTGCTTTATCGGATCGAAATAACGACGAGGCTGAGAATTAGATTGATGAACTCGATCTATTGGAATTAATTCTGCTGCTTTAGTTGCTATTACTTCTTCTGAAGTTGTGCTTTCTAATAATGCCGCAACTCCACGTAATTTGCTGGTATAAGGTTGTTCTTTTTTTTTAGTCTGAGTCATAATTGTTCCAGTTTTTTGACGATTTTGTTAATTACTTTGATAGCAGGATGCTTGGGTTGATATAACGCTAAAGGTATTCGTTTCTCACTAGCATCGGGAAAAACTACAGAACGAGGAATTGGTTCGTAAACTGTAGCTAATGGTGAAAGTTGCTCTTTAATTGCCTTATAAGTTCTAGTTTCTTGAGCAGTACGACCATCAAACATAGTGGGAATAAAACCAGCTATTTTAAGATTGCGATTTGCTGCTTTACGCAGTCTAGCAACTGTATTCAACAGCAAATCTGTTCCCTGAAAAGATTTAAATTGAGTTTGAATAGGAACTAATACGTGAGTTGCAGCTACCAAACTTAAAACAGTAAGAATTCCTAAAGAAGGAGGGCAATCAATCAAAATGAAGTCATAGTTGTCAGCAATACCATCAAGGGCATTTTTTAATCGTACTTCTCGCATTAAGCTAGATACTAGTTCTAGTTCGGCAGCACTTAAATTTATGTTGGCTGGAACTAAATCCAAACCGTTAATCCCTTCGATGATTTGTAGCGGCTCCTCATCAACTATTGATTCATAAATAGTTTTATCGAGTTCTTCAGGATCTATTCCCATAAATGTCGTTAAAGATGCTTGAGGATCGATATCCGCTAGTAACACTCGATTATTTCTTTGCCCTAGATGATAACCTAAATTCATTGTTAAAGTAGTTTTGCCTACTCCACCAGATTGATTAAATAAGGCTATTGTCTTGGTCATCTAGTTAATTTTTTACTATTATTACTTATCATCAATCGCTATCTTACAAGCTCGAACCAATTTTGACGACAATTTTTTTCTAAAAGTAAATCTTTCGTTCAAAGCCCGAAAAATATTAGATCGTTAAGATCGAGAGAGAGAGAACTACCAAACGAACTTTCTGGAACGGCAGAAAAAAGTCAAAAAAATATAACTACCTAAAACGTTTTGGGTAAAATTCTAATTCTCGAATTAGTTTTTCGCTTCTGACATAATCCCAAATATTGTTTATCATTGTCCCATCGGTAATCCTAATGCGGCTGGCGACGATATGAATGTGGTCGTGGTCTTTGTCGCCATGGCAATAGACTACATATTGACTGCCTTCAAAACCCATTCCTTGTATGTAATCTTCGGCAATGACAGTCTAGGGATCGTCGTCTAGCTGTTCGGTTTTAGGGAGCAACAGGCTCGAATGATACACCGCTTTCTATAGCCTGGGATTGAGTTATCTCGATACGGCAAACTTGGCTGCTATAATTCTGGGGGAATCTCCTGCAATGCATTGGTTGTTTTAGTTAGAACTTTATAATCCATAGTCGATCGCCATCGGCGATCGACCAAGCAAATGCTCGCTCCACTCTCCAACGCCAAGGTAGAACTTTGAATCTTTTTTTCTAAGTACGTTTTACCACTTCTAGCCCTAAATTGTAATTATCTCGAATCCGATCGTGAAAATCTTCTCAAGTCGAGGAAACTTTTGTCTTTAACTAGCTCTAGTAATCTAACAACTCTTCTGTTCTCTGCCAGATTAGCTGCGATAACTATAACAATTAACAACAATCCGAGAGTATCGACTAGAAGATGTAGTTGATGACTGACTTCAATCGCTATTTCCATCTCGCTTTTTTCTTAAAATAGATAAAGTCGAGCTAAGTTAAGTAGCTCACCAACAACTTTAGAACATCGCCTACAGATTTTGCTTAAATTCAAAGTTTACTTCAGGCTGCCGACCTGTAATAATATCGGAGATCGCTTTTCCCGAGCCACAGGCATGAGTCCAGCCCAAGGTGCCGTGTCCCGTATTGACAAACAAGTTGGAATAACGTGTTGTACCGATATAGGGCAGATTAGAAGGAGTCGAAGGACGCAATCCCGTCCAGAATTGGACTGATGCGAGCGTAATCGCTCCTGGAAACAGTTCCATTACCCGATTGACAATCGCTTCACAGCGAACCGTATTTAGTGCCAAATTATAGCCATTTAGCTCTGCCGTACCAGCAACTCGCAAGCGATCGCCTAGCCGTGAAAACACCAATTTGTATTCATCATCGGTTAGGCTAGTGGTGTAGGCTAGTTCTTCACGTTCTACCTGAAAAGTAGCCGAATACCCTTTGACGGGATAAATTTGCAAATTGATTCCTAAAGGGCTTAGTAGTAAGGAACTATAGCTACCCATCGCCACCACGCACAGATCTGGTCTGAGAGTTTCACGAGTACCGTTGGAGCGCGTAATTTGGATACCGTCGAGCTTGCCTTCATCTCCAGTTTCTAAGGTATGGACACAAGTATTCCAAAGAAACTCCGTTCCTCGTTTTTGGCAGAGCTTTGCTAGATTTTGCGTAAACTGATGGGCATCTCCCGACTCGTCGGCAGCGGTGTAGGTCGCGCCGACAATCTTGTCTCTTACCGTCTGCAAAGCAGGTTCGATCTGCACTGCTTGTTCTGGAGTCATTACTTGGCGACCGCAGCCGAATTCTTGCATTAGTTGGGTTACCTCGACCGCCGCTTCAAACTCTTGAGAACTGGTGTAGAAGTGTGGAATTCCCTTATTCAAACAGTCGTATTCTATTCCTGTCTGCGCTCTCAAGGCTTGTAAGGTATTGCGGCTAAAAGTGCCTAAGCTAAGTAACTGAGTTAGATTATGGCGAGCGCGAGCGGGAGTACACTCCCGTAGAAAATTAAGTCCCCACAGCCATTGTCTGAGATCTGCTTTGAGACGAAACAAAAGCGGTGCATCTTCTCGCAATAGCCACTTCAATATTTTGGCTGGAGTACGAGGGTTTGCCCATGGTTCGGCATGAGAAACGGAAATTTGACCGCCGTTAGCAAAACTAGTTTCTAGTCCCGCTCCCGATTGGCGATCGATAACCGTAACTTTATAACCTTGCTGTTGTAAATACCAAGCTGTAGTAACGCCAACTACTCCAGCACCTAAAACGCAAACTTGCATAAGTCTCTCCTGTAAAAGTTTTCGGTTTTCCAGACAGCAAGCTTTTGCTGCCCCCTCTGTCCTTTTACCTGAGAGATTCACAAACGAGAATTTACTCTAGCTTCTCGTCTATTTGCCCCTTCGGTCGCTGCACTTAACAGCACTCTCCAGATATTTAAATCTATTCAGTAACCAAACCTGAGCGTTCTTGGGCTTCGCCTTCGGTGTCTAGCGAGAATATGCTCTTGTTGCTAGAACTCTCCTGAGTAGATTTTACTATTCAATTTATTTTTACAAAAATAGCTCAAATCTAGAAGATGATACTGTTGTTGTTAATACAACTTAATAAGATTGACTATATTCGATTAGCTGGTTGTGTTTGCTTCTTATTGAGCAAAGAACTTAAAAGCCAATAAATCAAAGCCGCAGCAATGATGCCGTTAATTGGTTTAATTCCAGGAGTAAAATAGGCGATCGCACTAGCTACAATATAGGCAATTATCCCAGCCCAGTTGAAGTTTGGTTGTTTTCGTTCCAAATCGAACCCATCTTGACGATACAGCCAAAAATCTGCCATCAAGATCCCACCAATAGGGGGAATAAAAGCTCCTAATGAAACTAGATAGGGAACTAACGCTTCATAAATACCGCCTAGAGATAAAGCTAAAGCAAAGGTAGCACCGCCGAGAACAAATAAAGTCCTTTTAGAAGTACGAAACATATGCGCTCCTGCCACAGAAAAAGCATAGATCGTATTATCTTGAGTCGTCCACATATTTAGCAGAAATAGCCCCAACCCCCAAAACAACAAACCTTGTTGCGCCATGACCTGGACGATATCTTCGTTACCATAGACCAAAGCACAAAAAGCACCGCTAAAAACCAAAAAACCATTTGCCAGGAAAAAAGCACTAAAAGTCGCCCAGAACCCCGTATTTGGCGAACTGGCAAAACGAGTCCAGTTAGTTACTTGTGTCCCACCTGAGATAAAAGTACCGACAATGACGGTTAAAGCTTCACCAACTCCCATTTCTCCTGCTGGCTGAAGAGCTTGCAGTTGGCTATAACCGCCAATATCTCCCCATGCGATAGACAGACTCCAAAGCATCAAAATAATCATGGCAGGAACTGCGAGGCGACTCAACCAGTCCATCGCTTTATAGCCTATATATGCCGTGACGCAAAAAAGATAGGTAGCAATGACAATCAACAGCCAGTTGAGAGATTGAGGTACACCAGCGAGCTTGATTAATAGATCGGCAATTAAAGCCGAACCCCAAGCATACCAACCAATTTGAGTAAAACCGAGAATAAAATCCACCCAACGCGAACCAAATTCGCCAAAGCTATAGCGCGCCATCAGTACGGTACTCAAACCCGTCTTAGCTGAAATATAACCCAAGCCTGATGCATACAAACCAAGAATTAGACTCCCCAACACAATCAGACCGAATAAATCGGGGAAAAAGCGGAAATTGGGACCTACTAAACCGCCACCGAACAGAGTTCCCGAATAGAGGGTAAAACCGATTAATAGCGGTCCTAAAGACCAGATAGATTTTCTCGCACTAAGCGGTACAGAAGTTAAAGGAAAATCTTCCTCTTTTTGTGGCGATCGCTCTTTGATAATTGGTTCTGCTAACTTACTCATGGTTATTTATTTTTGATTGAATAATTTTTGAATTGAAAAAACTGAGTTAACGATAATTTTTGGAAGCACTACGAGAATCTGGATTAGCAAGTACCAAACTGAAGACCGAGTTGCTTGAGCCATTTACGATAGGCGATCGACATTTTGTCGCAGGGAAAATGAAACTCTTGTTGCAAGTTCAAGGGTAGCTTTTGTGGACGCTGAGACTCGACCATCGGTATATCTTGTGCCATGACTTCATCTTGAAAGGTTTGTAGTTCATCATTAGAGATTTCTGGCGAATAGTTGCGAGCTACTCCCAACCAAGCGATGCTGCGGGTTTCTTCCACAGGGGTCACAACCATAAAAATTGAAAACTGCTTGCTGTCCTCTCCCTTACGAAAACAAGCTGCTAGCGGTCGAACAATTTTGTAGACATACGAGACAGATTTTGCTTCGCCCGTCCCTTCTGGGTTGGGTTGATAAAAGTGAATGTCTTCTGCACTAATCTCCTCAGTTCCTACTACCAATTTGTAGTTTGGTACCTCTGGGAACTCTGGATCGCCCAGAAGGTCTTTGTGAGTGAATGGAAAGTGAGCAATATCGACAAAGTTTTCCACGATGCGCGGCGCACTCGCATTAATAAAATAAGGACCGCATTGAAACGTAATGGCATCAGCCCGATCCCACTCTGGAAACACTGGAATCTCGCGATCTGGTTCGCCCAAAGCTACCCAGACAAAACCGTATTTTTCTTTAACTTTATAGATATGAAGATTAGCAGCTTTGGGAAAAGACTCGATCTTGAGATCCGCAGGAATTCGGGTGCAGTATCCTTGCGAGTCGAAGGACATTGCATGATAAGGACAAACCAACGCACTGTTGTCGTCGATCCACCCCATTGAGAGAGACACCCCCCGATGCGGGCAGCGATCTTGACAGGCAACAAGCTTGTCTTGAGTTCTCCAAAGGGCAATTGTTTCACCTAATAAATGAACCTGTAGCGGTCGCTCGGCTTTAACCCGATCTGCTAAAGCCACTATATGCCAAGCGTTGTAAAGAACTGAGTCGTAGATGGGAGTTTCGTTAAGCACGATCGCATCCTCAATAGCTAGGTTTTCAAACGGTTAGGGTTTGGCTTAAAACACTGACAATCATTTGCAGAGATGCTTTCAGATGAGTATCGATCTTGAGCTATAAATATAAAATCATCGGGCGGTCAACAGTTCGAGGAAACCTCGAACTTACGCCCGTTCAATGCGAAGCTTGCAGCTATTGCATATTCAAAGTACTAGCCCAATAAATCACTAGAACCTTAACCTCTGAACTTCATCCTAAAGAAAGTAGTAAGTAAAAAAAGTTGTTTTTAATACAATATTAATAGAAGTTTGTTTATCTGCTAAATTAGCAATAAATAGGTTTTAAAATTGCGTTTTTTCAGCACTATGACTCAAAGTAATTCTAGTTTTACTACTCCATTCGCCCTTGACGATCTCGATCGCGACATTATTGGGTTACTGAAAATCGACGGAAGAATGTCCTTTACAGAGGTTTCCAAACGGCTCAATCTTCCAGAAGCTACGGCACGTTATCGCGTGCAGCGTCTGCTTCAATCTCAGGTGGTGAAAATCCACGCCACTCCTAATCCAGATCGTCTTGGTACGCCGCGTGTGGTGATTGTTCAACTCTTTGTCGAAAACAACAAGATTGATGCGGTCGCACAAGCACTGGTCGAGATTGAAGAAGTTCAATTTGTTGCCATTACTGCGGGACATCACAACATCGTCATTGATGTCTGCTTTGGGACCCACGATGAGATGCTATCCTTCTATGCCAAGCTCCACAAAATTCCAGGTGTCATTCGCTATGAGTCTCAGATAGTCATGAGGATGTTGAAAGCAGAGTATAAGTATGTGCTGAATTAGTGAAGTCTTCTAATTTTATTCTGTCGGCAGTTAGCATGGCAAATAGAAACTGCTAAAACTCATACCGTACAAAGCATATAACCTATCATTCACTAGAAAGTCAGGGAAGCCAAACATTTCTCTGACTATTTTTTTATTAATTTATCAGCAATCAATATTGTCATAAATTACTAAATTATTATTTTTAGAAGAGAACATATTTTTTTATTAACAAAATATGTTTAATAATTACGTATTTAGCAAAAAGAGTTTAATATGGTATCAAGGGCTACATAAACTATCGATCGAGTGCCTCTATTATGAGCTTGGCAGCGCGATCGAGCTATGAGAGAGCTTTTAACTTTAAGTAAGCTTTAGATAGCCTAATGAATGAGCTGAAGTGATATCCATTGATTCAATAAATTTGCTGCCAAACTAATCTGTTGAAAGAGAGCGAATATCCTATGCATCCACTAATTATGGGTTCATTAAGTTGGATTGAGTACCAGCAACGCCTACAGGATGAGGCGATCGTTTTTATTCCCTGTGGCGCGTTAGAGCAACACGGCCCCCATTTGCCATTAGGGACAGACGCATTGCTTAGCACCTCCGTGGCTCAAAGCGTCGCCGAAAAGATCGACGGTATTGTGGCACCAACTGTCAGCTATGGCTATAAGTCTCAGCCTAAGTCTGGTGGCGGACAGCATTTTCCTGGCACCACTAGTTTGGATGGTAACAGCTTGAGTCAACTGATTCGAGATATCGTGCGGGAACTAGCACGTCAGGGGGGGACTAAAATTGCTGTAGTTAATGGACATTATGAGAATCAGTGGTTTCTCACCGAAGGAATCGATCTAGCGATACGAGATGTAGGCAGTGCATCCACACTGCGCGTTATGCGGTTGGAATACTGGGAGTTTTTGACCCCAGATATTTTAGCTAAAGTGTTTCTAGAGGGTTTTCCTGGTTTTGCCCTCGAACATGCTGCGGTAATCGAAACCTCTTTAATGGCGCACTATCACCCAAACTTAGTCAGACTCGATCTAATTCCTGACGTTGCAGCAGCAGAATTTCCGCCCTACGATCTGTTTCCGCAGTGTTCTGACTGGGTTCACGTATCTGGCGTACTCTCCTCGGCTAAGTCTGCTAGCGTCGAGAAGGGAGAGCTGATGGCAGACCACATTGCCAAGGGAATTGCAACCGCACTCAAGCAAGAATTTCCTAGTCTGGTTTCCGTTCCTGACATGGTGCTAAACCAGAAAGCATAGTTACTTTACTTTATTTTTATAGCGATCGCCTTATCATGCAAAATCCCGATTTAATCCCAATTCAGCCGATTAATGGCACGATCTTACCTCGTTATGCAGGGGCTTCAACCTTTGCTCGTCTGCCCGAACTTCGAGACGTTCCTCAGTGTGATGTCGCAATTGTAGGCATTCCGTTTGATGCTGGTACGAGTTTTCGTCCCGGTGCGCGGTTTGGTCCCCAGGCAATCCGCCAAGCCTCCAGAAACTTGAGGACGCAATATCATCCCGCCTACGATGTCGAGCCGTTTATGGTTCAACAAGTTGCTGATGCTGGAGACGTTGCTTGCAATCCCTACCATATTAATCAGGCGATCGAGCAAATCGAAACGGCTGCCACAGAACTGCTCGAACAGACTGGAGCAATTGTGAGCTTGGGCGGCGACCATACGATCGCCTATCCCCTCCTCAAGGCGGTCAATCAACGCTATGGTCCAGTAGCCTTAGTTCACTTCGATGCTCATCTCGATACCTGGGACACCTATTTTGGTGCGCCCTACACCCACGGCACTCCGTTCCGACGAGCGGCTGAGGCTGGCTTGTTTCTAGATAGTGCCTCTATGCACGTAGGAATTCGCGGTCCGCTTTATAGCCGTCAGGATCTATCTAACGATGAGGAGCTAGGTTTTAGAATTGTTCATTGTGATGAGTTTGAAACTATTGGTATTAAAGGAGTTGTCGAACGAATCCGCAATCGGGTTGGCGATCGCCCACTCTACTTATCCATTGATATCGACGTTCTCGATCCCGCCCATGCCCCAGGTACGGGTACGCCCGAACTTGCAGGAATGACCAGCCGCGAGTTGTTAGGAGTGCTGCGGGGGCTTGCTGGTCTGTCTGTCATTTCTGCTGATGTTGTGGAAGTGGCTCCAGCTTATGACCATGCTGAAATTACCTCGCTTGCAGCAGCAACTATCACCTACGAGTTGATTAATTTATTGTCCCTTAGCCCAAAATTAAATCAGTAAACTTTTTCTACAGGCGATCGCTCTATTTGTAAGAGCGATCGCCAATCGTAATTTTTTTTTAACTATTGAACAATCATCTTTTTAAACTATAATTTTGCTTTTGTTTGAGAGCGATAAAAACCTTAGTTAACAAAAAATCCCACGCCGTTAGAAGTTTTTAATTCACCATTGGGAAAGGTAATCTATTCTTCAGTACCATTTCTGTCAATGGTTTGGTGAATTAATTTATTGGAATATTTTTTTAAAGCCTATTATCATACTACGAAAAAGCGAAATTAGAACATTTCAAGTAAATACTGCAATTTTTTTTATTTATTAAGTTAATAATAATTAAAATTTAAACCTTTGAATCGTAGTATTTTTATAGTTGTATAGTTTTTGTAAAAACATACTACATTAAGCTTGTTTTTACAAAAACTATATTATGTTGAACTTTTTTGTTTTTTTAAAAAAAGTTCTTGGTGTTTTATTGCTAATTTTTCTGGCGGCTAAAACAATAGTTGAGAAAAATTAATAATTAAAATTAGTGCAATTGTATTTACTTTTAATTAAATTTTTGTAATTAAGCGGGTTCAATTTTAGGTTCTGACAAAAGATGGTTACAATTTCATACTTACTTAAAAAACATTAACTTTAAAATCAGGAGTAAAAAATGGTTTTACCATCTTCAAGTAATATTGAAGGATTTAGCTGGCAAGATTTAAATCGAGACGGAGTCATAGATAATAACGAACCTGTGTTAGAAGGGGTAACGGTTTATCTAGACTCGAACGCTAATGGTTCTTTAGACACTGACGAAACCCAAACAGTTACCGATAGTAATGGTCGCTACGAATTTAACGATTTAGTAACTGGATTGTATCAAGTTCGTGCGGAGAATCTCGACCAGTTTGAGGTCATTTCACCCTCAACCGACACGCCGACCATCCCTTTTACGGGTTTAACGGAAGACAATCGAGGACTTATTGCTTACAGTACAATTGACAACATCGGGCATTCCGAACCGATTCCAGGTTTAACCGATTCTTATGCCTTCTATTATCTGGCTTCTCCCGAATTTAATGGAGTTAATCCCGATTCAATAGGGGCGGTTCAAGGCATAGAACCAGCAGTAGGTTTTAACAACCTAACTGAAGCTCTGGCGGATAACAATTTAACTTTAGAAGACCTTAACGTAAAAGTTAGCGAACTTTCTCTGGGGGATGATGTTCTTGGCGAGGACTGGTTTGCTGAAGATAACCTTGAGATACGCTACTACACAGGTGGAAATCTCACACTTCAGATTGACGGCGAAGATGCGCTCGTCGCTCCTATCGAGCGTTTCACTCTCATCTTGGAATACAATAACATAGAGAATTCCAGTACCAATGATTATTCTGGTTGGGTAGATCTTGGTTCGCTAGAGAATATTTCTCAAGACAGTTCTGGCAGCGTACAAACAATTGTAGAAGCTTTACTGACAGACATTAACGAGCGAGACACCAATTTTTTGTTTAACACCCTTCAGACTTCGGCACAAGCAAATTTTGCAGTGGGCAACGAAGTATTTGGCTCTTTTTATGAATTAGATGATGTAGCCTTTACTTTTGCCGATACACCTGTGGTCGGTGATTCTGCTTATCGATTGATTGCTAAACCAGGAGAAACATATAGCGATATTAATTTTGGGTTGAGCGATTTAATTGAGGATAATAGTGACTTTGATAATGATGGCAACGCTGACTTAGTATGGCGCAATCAAGCAACTGGGCAAAATGCTGTCTGGTACATGGACGGCATAAATCGTATTGGTAGTAAATCTCTGCCTAGCGTAGCCAATACCGACTGGGAACTTAAAGCAACTAATGATTTCAACAACGACAACCATCCTGACTTAGTATGGCGCAATCAAGCAACTGGGCAAAATGCTGTCTGGTACATGGACGGCACAAATCGTATCGGCAGTGCTTTATTCGACCCAGTGAATAGTGCCAATTGGGATATCTCTGGAGTAGGCGACTTTAATAACGATAACAATTCTGACTTAGTATGGCGCAATCAAGCAACTGGGCAAAATGCAGTCTGGTACATGGACGGCACAAATCGTATTGGCAGTGCTTTATTCGACCCAGTGAATAGTGCCAATTGGGATATCTCTGGAGTAGGCGACTTTAATAACGATAACAATCCTGACTTAGTATGGCGCAATGGAGTTACAGGAAGAAATGTGTTTTGGTATATGGATGATACTACCCGCATTAGCAGTGCTGATTTTGATGCCGTAACTAATACAGACTGGATTTTAGTAGCTTGATATCTTAAATCTGTTGAATTTTACGAAATAATTGGATCGGTTTATTATGTTTTCCAACGATGGAACTAAACGCCTCAATAAAACACTTTTCTAGCGCGATTTTTTTCAGGAAAGCCTGATTTCCAATTTCAACATAATATCTGTAAAACAAAAAAACTTTTAGCGGGAGCGATGCAGGAATATGGGCGAGATACGCGGCATCAAGTGGAACGATTTAAATAATGATGGTGTATTTAACTCTGACGAACCCGCTGTAGAGGGAGTCACTATTTATTTAGACTTCAACAACAACGATACATTAGATTCTATCGAACCAAGTACTACTACTAATGAAGCTGGCGAATATTCGTTTACTGAATTAGAGCCAGATGATTATGTGGTTCGCGAAGTAGTACCCACTGGCTTTACCAAAACTTTTCCTACGGATAGTGCCGATACTATCGGAGATGGATTTGCCGATGTGGTATTGGATTTCTTTGATAGCGGTGAAGGTCCAATTCCAGGACCTTATGGTTTTCTAGATCCCTATGGTGCTATAGAAGAAGTCGATTTAAATGTTGTCTTGGGAGACGATCCTAGTCCTGGTATCGAGGCTCTGTCGCTACCTACAAATTCTTCAGTTACCGTTGGATTTACCGATGAAGTAGGAATAGATGGACCTGGTGACGATATTTTTATCCGCGAATCAGGAGCAGCAGGCGACAGAGCCGAAGTTTTTGTTAGTTCCGATCTCGTTAACTTTACCTCTTTGGGTATCGCTCAAGATGATACAACTACTGCCTTCGATCTAGCCGACATTAATTTTACAGAACCAGTACGCGCCGTTAAAATTGTCGGTCTGGATAATGCGGGAACCGTACCTGGCTTTGATGTGGTTAACGTTCAAGTACTGCCCGAAAGCGTTGGGGAAGCAATAGGAGGTCACGCGGTGACGCTGGCGGAAGACCAGATTGTTGAAGGACTCAACTTTGGTAACTTCGGACAAGCTCCCGAATCTGAAGAACCGTTAGAAGTAACCATAAGTTCTCCAGACGATATTGCAGCCGATGAAACTGGTTTAGTTACTATAACCTATACCAATACGGGAAATGCCGACCTACCCGCACCTTTGCTAGAATTGACCGCTTCGGGTGCCAATCTCAGTTCTCTGGGAGCTACGGGATTTACTGAAGATTCAATTCAGTTTTTAGGACTCAATGATGAAGGAAATATCGGCGTTCTACCTACGGGAGCTACTAACAGCCTGACTGTAGGATTTCAACCGACACAAGAAGCGGGCGAACAAATTGATTTTTCCGTTAGTATTGCCGATCCCGACGAGTCGATTGACTGGCAAGAATTACAGCAAGACTCAAAGCCCGATTATCTGACTGATGAAGCTTGGAGTATTATTTACGATAACTTTACTGCTTCTGCTGGCAACACTGTAGAAGACTATCAAGAGCTTCTAGCCGCCAATGCCAATTATTTATTTGGATTGGGAGAATATGTTGCCGATGCCAATCGTTTAGTCGGGTTTGAGTTCCAGCAAGCTAGCGACTATCAAGCTATTTCCCAACGCTACGCTTTAGGTTCGTTCGGTCGCGGTCGCAGTTTTATCGGCGATATCGAACTGAACGTCGATGAGAATGGTAACGTGGCGATCGCCGCTTTGGGAAGCAGTCGTTCTTTCGAGTTGCTACCAGACAGTACTTATCAGCCAGAGGTAGGAGATTTTGCTACCCTTAATCTCAACGCTGGGGTTTACACTCTTACCGAACCCGATGGTACTGCTACTGTTTTTAATGACAACGGCACTATCGATTCTATTATCGCTCCTAGCGGTTATAGTTTAGTTGCTGACTACAGCGATGGGCAGTTAACCAACCTGAGCGATTCCTACGGCAATAGTCTGACTTATAAGTACGATGCCAACGGCAGAATTGTTACCGTCACCGATTCGGACGGACGCATTACTAACTATGACTACAATCCTAGCGGGGAACTGCTCGTAAGCATTAGCGATGCAGCGGGAACTACTACCTATACCTACGATGATGTAGCTCTGACAGCCATTACCGATGCCAACGGAACGACTATCGAGTTTGAATACGATACTCGTGGCAGATTGATACGCCAGAGCGTTACCAATGCTGCCGTCGATGAATTTGAAACTGAAGTACTTACCTATAGCTACGGCAGTGCTGGTGAGGTGGCAGTCACCGACGCAGAAGGCAATGAAACCCAGCTATTATTCAACGCTAACGGTCAGATAGGTAGGCTTATCGATGCCAACGACCGTTCCCTCGATTTCAATTACGATCGCCAAGGCAATCTAACTCAAATAATTACCTCTGAAAATAACACCACTCTGTTTGGTTATGACGAGCGCGGCAATTTAACTTCTCAAGTTGATGCAGCAGATAATCTAACTACTTTTACCTATGAAGATACCTTTAATCGGCTAACAGGCTTTAGCGATCCTCGTGGCAACGGTATTGATTACAGTTACGACGAGTCGGGCAATCTCACTACCATCGATTATGAAGATGGCAGCAGCGAAACTTTTGAATATGACAACAATGGCAATGTTACCGTTTCGGTCAATCGTCGGGGACAGGAAATTCTCTATAGTTACGACAACAAAGGTCAGTTAGTCAGTCAAATAAACCCCGATGCCGATGTTCCAATTGAATATACTTATGACGAACGAGGTAATTTAGATACTGTAACGGATGTCAACGGCACGATTGAACTCGATTATGACAAGAGCGATCGCCTAACCAAGATTGCCTATCCTGGTGGCAGGTTTTTAGAGTATACCTACGATGCTGGCGATCGCCGCACCAGTATGACCGATTCGGAAGGGAATGTAGTTAATTACAGTTACGATAATGCAGGACGGTTGGCGAGTCTGACTGATGGTAACGAAGATTTAATCGTTTCCTACGAATACGATGCTATAGGACGGTTGGCGAGAGAAGATAAGGGTAACGGTACTTATACTCTCTATAGCTACGACCTGGTAGGTCAGTTACTGAGCATTGAAAACTATGCTCCCGACGATACTCTCAATTCTAGTTCTGTTTATACCTATGACACTCAGGGACGGCAAATCAGCCTGACTACCTTAGATGGCGAGTGGACTTATAGTTATGACGCGATTTCTCAACTGACAGGAGCAGAGTTTGTTTCTACCAATCCCGACATTTCCGACCAAAACCTAACCTACGAGTACGATGCGGCAGGCAATCGCATTAGTAAGATTGAAGATGGAGAAACTACAGATTACACCACTGATAACCTCAATCAGTATACCGACGTTAACGGGTTTGAATATCAGTACGATGCGGATGGAAACTTAGTTTCTAAAACTATCGACGAGGGAACTTTTCTCTACGTCTACAACAGTGAAAACCAATTGAGTAGCGTTACTGCACCCAACGGTACTGTTACCTCTTACGAATACGACCCTTTTGGTAATCGCATCGCTAGCGTAGTTGATGGCGAACGAACCGAGTATTTAATAGATCCCTTTGGTTTTGGTGATGTCGTAGGTGAATACGACGCAGATGGTAATTTAACGGCTACCTATGCTCATGGTATCGGTTTAGAAACTATTACCGACCCCGAAGCTAGTTACTATTATGACTTTAATGCAGTTGGTTCTACTGTTGGCTTAACTGATGTCAATGGGGAAGAAGCTAATAGTTATTTCTACGAGCCATTTGGTGATGATATCTCAGAAACCGAAGCTGTTACTAATCCTTTTGAATTTGTCGGTCAATATGGCGTAGCCGAGGAAGCCAACGGACTCGACTTTATGAGGGCAAGATTCTACGACAGCGATACTGGTCGGTTTATCTCTCCCGATCCGATTGGGTTGAATGGCGGCGATACAAATTTGTATCGGTATGTTGAAAATAATTCAATAGACAAATTCGATCCAATAGGTTTAAAAACATTTGGAATTGGTTTTGGTGTAGTTGGGGGTGCTGGTTCAGGTGGATTAATAGAATATCAAGTGGTTTGGGATGATAATTCTAAGTGGTGGAATCCCAATATTTTACGAACAGTTGGTGGTGGTGGTTATGGAGGAGTTAGTCTTACTTTTCCAGTTAGCCTAAATTTTACTGATGCAAAAAGCGTTCAAGATTTAACCAAAGAAGGAATTGAGGGAAGTGTGTCATTGGCAGTACTTGCAGGAGCAGTAGGCGGTTCAATCTATACTAACCCAAAGCGTGAATTTACTGGACGAAGTTATTATCTCGCACCTGTATTAACTCCTTTTATAGTTCCACACCCTGAAATTAGTGTGTTTGGAACTTATACAGAAGATTTAGGAACTCCTGTTGATAATCTTCGTGACTTTTTATCATCAGCTTATAACAATTTCAAAGACTTTGCTAATAGAACTGCTGAATCATCTAGCGACTTAGTAGATTCTGTAACAAATTCAATTAATAGTTTTAAGGATAAAGTTGCTGAAAAAGTCACCGATCTTCTCAATCCAGAAGAATCTGCTATGGATAAAGGTGACAAACCTAACAACCAAGCACGTTCAAAAGGCGAACCTCACCTTACTACCTTCGACGGAGTTGGCTATGACTTTCAAGCTGCGGGTGAGTTTACCTTAGTTGAATCACTCGATAATGACCTCAACATTCAAGTCCGCTACGTGCAAATTGACGATGATGTAACTGTAGCCTCTGCCGTTGCTACGGAAGTTGACGGACAAAATGTGGTCATCGACTCGGAAGGAATTGAGTTTGTCGATGCTGAAGGCAATATTGTGGAAGAAGGCGGTATTCCCAGAGTAAGCAGAAGTAGCGGCAGTGGCGAAGCTACAGTCATAATCGATGGGGAAGAAGTAGAGATTGCTAGTGGGGACAGCATCGATGTCGGCAATAGCCGCATCTATAGAAGTAGCGATGAATATACTATTGTCTATGCTGGCGAGGATGGCGAACTCAATGACAGCGACGACCAGTTAGTAGTCAACTACTTTCGTCCTGGTACGATTAACATCGTCGATGTCTATCTAGGTGACGAAAAACAAGGGCAGATTACAGGACTGTTGGGCAATCTCAACGATAATCCCGATGATGATGTTGCCCTGCGGGATGGTACAGTCTTACCCCGTCCTTTAGAATTCGATCGCCTGTATGGTGATTATCTCGATGACTATCGCGTTACCAGTAACGATGAATCTTTATTTACCTACGAACAGGGACAAAACCCCAACACTTTCTACAATCCTGATTTTCCTACAGCACCCTATACCTATGACGATCTACCTTCAGAATTAAAAGCTAAAGGCGATGCCGCAGCTTTAGCCGCAGGATACGAACCAGGAACCTTTGCCTTTAAATCGGCAGCCTTTGACTTTGCCGTAACTAACGATTCGGGTTTCTTAGAAGGGGTAGGAACGAAATCGGAAGTTGCGGTTTCACTGCCCATCATCGATAAAACAGCAATTTCAATCGATAATGTTTCTTTAGCTGAAGGCGATTCGGGTAATACTGAATTTATCTTTACTGTTTCTCTAGAGGAAGCTAGTGATGCAACTATTACCGTAGATTACGTCACGGCAGACGGTACTGCCACTGCGGGGGAAGATTATACTGCTACTGAGGGAACTTTAAAGTTTGCCCCTGACGAAACTGAAAAAACTTTTTCGGTAGAAGTTATTGGCGATACGGAGGTAGAAAAAAATGAAACTTTTACAATTAACTTGAGTAATGCCGTCAACAGTACCCTATCTAACGACCGAGCCACAGGTACACTCGAAAATGACGATTCCGAACCCGAAGCCAGAGGTTCTACTGTTTATCGCTTCTTCAATCCGACTGCGGGAGTCCACTTTTACACTGCCGATAAAAAAGAAAGCGATTATGTCCTCAACAATTTAGATAACTATGACTATGAAGGAGAATCTTACGTTACTGTAGACCCTTTGACGGGAAACGATGCAGAAGAAGTCTATCGCTTTTTTAATTCCACAACGGGAGTACATTTATACACTACAGATGAAACAGAACGGGATTATATCATCGATAATCTCGATAATTTTGCCTATGAAGATGTTAAGTTCTACGCCTACGAAACCGAAACCGAAGGAACCATTCCTATATATCGCTTTTACGAACCTACTATTGGCGTACATTTCTATACTCCAGACGACGGCGAAAAAACCTATGTCGAAGACAATCTCTCTAATTATACCTATGAAGGTATTGCCTATTACGCTTTTCCTATAGACGATGTTTAAAAATACTTTCATGATATTTTATTAATAAATAAAAAAATAATACTTTAAAAAATTTCATTCTATTGTTGTGAAAATGAAATTCAAGCCTACTTTAAAAATAGTAATTTTCAGTGCTTTTATAGCGTTTAATTTGGTAGATATTAGAGAAGCAAAATCCCAATTAAAACAAGTTAATTTAGAGGGTTGCAATAATATTTACAATTATCCAGTTGCAGGAAACGTGATGGGTAAAGAGTTTGGTTCGCCAATTAACGTGCGTGAAGAACCGAATGTTTCATCAAAAGTAATTTATTCTGCTAGTAGTGGGGATGCCATCAGTATTACTGAAGTTTTTGAAAACAATAATGATGGATATTGTTGGTACAAAGTAAGCTTTCAATCACAGAATAACGGTTGGGTAAGAGGAGATCTTATAAGTATCTTTATGGACGATCATCATTAATAAAGCATCAGTATTATTTTCGCTATTAATCCTAGTGAAGTATCAAATACTCATTGTCTTTTTTTTGGCGATCGCAGTAGAAAGGGAAAACTCTCCACCGCTATCGCTTCAGAATTTAAACTAGCCTATTTTTCTTGTCGGCAATTTCTCCAACGCCGTAGCTAAAAGTCGGTGTTTGGAAGAATTGTCGTTGAAAATTATCTTTCTAAAGAAAATTTAAGCTTCCTTTGAGAATCAATAATGCTTTCTCTAATTTGCTTTGCTTCTTGGTAAGTTCGATAAATATAATCTTGGGCTTTTTCTTTATACTCGGTTTCTGGCATTGTCTGTTTCATTTTGAGAACCCGATCGCTCTGAGACAAAACCTGACCAACTCGCTTGAGGTTGGAGTTACGATCGACCGCTTCTTTAATTACCAGCATAGCTACAGCAGTATCAAGTTTTTCATCTCCAGCTTGAAGAAACTTAGGATTGGCTTCGACGACTTGGTTTTTAAGCCTTTGATATTCTTGTCTGAAAACTTGTCTTTGCCGTTCGATACTTTGTTGAGACTGACCCCATTGCTCTTGCAACTTGGGCTTCATTTCTTGAAAAAACTTGACTTCCGATTGGCTTAGATTATTAATTTGCTCCTGCCATTTTCCTCGATCGTATCGTGCTGACAATTTTGTCGAACCTTGTAGATCCTTCATTACCAGAAGCTGCTTGTCTTTATTCCAAGTAGCCGTATATTTCTGTCCTTCAAAATGTTCCGTACCTTTCAGCTTGAGGAAGTCGCGCACGATAGGAGCAATAGTTGCAACTGCTGAAGAATTATTAACTTCGGCAGATTGCCAGGAATAACTAAGACTATCTAAATCTACTTTTAAATCAGTCGTGGTAGCTGGCGAACGAACCAGATTAACAGGCAAAGTAACTTTATTGGATATAAGAGATAGCTTTTCTAATTTTTTTACACTATCGCGATCGATAATTCCCAAAATCTTGCCGTCCAATATCGCTACGGGCTTCTTTTTACCTTTGACAAAAGCATAGTCCAAATTAATTTTGGCTGATTCTCCCTGCCAATCTCGATTCGCATAAGCAAAGTTTTTAATTTGCCCGATCTCGATCGTATTGCCTTTAGGAGTAGTAGCAATAATCGAAGCTCCTGGTGGCGAGCGCAGTGTAGCTGTAAATTTAGCCCCTTCAGCTAAAGATGCCGATTCATTGCTAAAAACCGCCAGAGGTTTTCCCTCTACCAAAACTATTTTTTTGCCATAGTTGTAGCTTTGAGGGTCTTTATCTTTGACAACCTCACAATTTACTTTTTCTCCCTGCCAACGTTTATTGCCATAGTCGGTAGAATAATGACTCCCTACTAAAGTTAAATCCCGAATGGGTGGCTTTTCTAATTGTTTGACTATCCGTTCGGGAAACAGGTTAAAGGCAACACTGGCTTTTTTGACATAGTTAGTATTTGCACTTTTGGTATGAGACACATCCCACAGTGCTGCTRCCAGAGAAGCTTGTACGAGTTCTGGCGTATTCTGTCGAATTTCGTCTAAGTAGTTAGTAACTCTGGCAAACATCGCCTCGCTCTGAGTTTTAGTAATTCCAGGTTCGATTTGTATTGTTGCTCCTTTTCTCACGGGGTGACAAAAGAGTAGAAAACAAGATGAACAGTTAAATGTAACGGTGAGATGGTAAAAAAAGGGGGTTGAGTTAATTGAGAAAACCCCCCAATCAAAAATGTTGCCTGAATTTTATCACAAATGCCTGAAACAGTTATTAACTTCGAGACAATATGCGACACTAAGAATAATTGTCTTAATGTTACAAAGCTATAGAACAATCCAAATTGAAAAACTAGCTGCCCTGATGCCAATACCAATCAAATACGAAAGTCGCCGTCGGCATCTTCAAAGATTTTTGATTTTACCACAGTTAAACCCTAAATGTGTATGGTTTCCCATAATTAAGAAATGGCTAAAAATCAATCAAACAAAGAAAAGAGTTTGCTACGTAGCTATTGACAGGACAAGATGGCAAGAACGGAATTTATTTGTAGCTAGCTTAATCAAAAATAAACGGGCGATTCCTTTAAATTGGATGTTATTAGATAAAAAAGGAAATAGTAATCTTAGAGAACAAAAAAGACTACTCAAATCAACTCTAAAATTATTAAAAGGATATGAAGTAATTGTTATAGGAGATAGAGAATTTGGCAATGTCAACCTTGCCGATTGGCTCTCTTCGCAGTGCTGTCAGTACGTTTTAAGAACTAAAAGCAGTAAATATATCCAGCTAGATAATCAAAATTATCAACAGTTATTATTTTTCGGGAGCAAATTAGGAAAATCATTTTATATAGAACAAGTTAAATTTACTAAACAACCCAACATGGCTAGAACAAATCTTGCTTTTTATTGGAGTAATCTGACTAAATCTAAAACTAATAATGAAGGATGGTACTTAATCAATAACCTCTCCAGTTTGCAGCAGACCATCAAAGCTTATAAGAAAAGGATGGGCATTGAAGCTATGTTCAAAGATTGTAAATCAGGTGGGTACAATTTAGAGAAATGTCAAGGCAGCGATAAGCGTTTATTATCTCTGATTTTACTGATAGCAATTGCTTACACTTGTGCCATTACAAAAGGACAAACAATCTCTTTTAAACGAATTAAAGAATACGTATGTCGTTTGCAAGAAAATCAAAGAAGAGTTAAAAGGCATAGTAATTTTTGGATAGGTTTGTATGGTAGTTTATGGGTTAATAACTTTCAATTTTGTCATCATTGGGTTGAAAAGTTAATAAGACTTACTCCCAACAAGCTACCTTTTTATCAACAGGGTCTCAAAGCTAAAACTCTTATCCTTGCTTCACTCTAAATATGTTGTCACTCCGTGAGGCTCCTTTTAGAGTATGCCCAGGTTTCAAACCAAACTGCTTGACCTGCTCGGCATTAATAGTGCCAATTTCTTTGTTTCCTGTAGGCTTAATGGATACTGCCAAAAGCTCGTTTTGATTTTTAGGATTGACTTTGATGCCTAGATCTAACTTTTTGGCTTTCCAGATTGGTGAATCCGATTTGGCAAACTTAAGTAGATTGTCGATCTCAATAGTTCTACCGCTAGTTGCCGAAGTTACCTTGAGTACGGGTTGGTCTACTTTTTTTTCAGTAGCGATCGCCTCAGCTATTAGAGAATTGTAAGTATCCCTAACCGAACGTGCTAATTCTTCTAAGGCGCGATCGAACTTGATGTCAGAAAATAGTGGGCGAAACGACACGGTAGGTTCTGACACAAGCTGATTTTGCTGAAAATGCTTATTTGTCTCGGCTACTATTAAGTCTATTGGGGAGTAGCCATTAGTTTTCATTTCTCGGTTTTGATACGCTTCTGGGTTCTTCTTGTCTAGCAACCACTGCGGATATTTGTAGCTACCGATCGCCTTGAGAGTTTTTAGTAATTCCCCATCGGGACGAGCCGCACTCTTTGGTCCATCGACGGCAACTTGAAGTTCGTTACCCAGGTCGCCTACCAAATCGAAATTAATACTTTCAACTGTTTTCAAGGCTCGGTTACTTTCTTCTGCTGATAGTCGCTCTGGCAAATTTGCTATAAATTCAACGCGATCGCGATATTTGTCGGGTAGAGATTGGTTTGACTCTAATAACCCAGACATTTTTTGAGCAAGGTTTTTGACATAGCCCACCTTTTTACTTTCTGGAAGTTCGCGGGCTTCCCATCTTAAAGCGACTGCCCTTTGAATTTGATTGGCGATCGCACCAATTTGATTGTCGGCTGCCGATAGAGCAATTTCAGTAAAAGATCCCTGATAGGGAATTTTGTCTCTTTTGACAATATCGGGATAGCGATTTGCTTCGAGGTTATATTCTTTAACTTCTTTGGCTAAAATTGGAAACTTTTCTGCCATTTCAAAAGCTAGACGATCCCCATCATAATCCGCCTGAAGGTGTTTGGCGGCGGCAACTGGATTAATATGTACTACTCCCTTCAAATGGTTTACTTCTGGCAGGTGACGGTTCTTGAGAACTATTACTCCGTTAGAGTTGATTAAAGGCGATCGCGTAACGATAACTTCTTTTCCTTCGGCAATATGAGGGATACAAATTTCATCCTCTTTTAACTTCAGACTCGGTTGTGCCATTCCTGCCTGAAATTTGACACTTCTACCTGTAGCTATGTCTACCCATCTTTTTCGGACAAACTTGTTTAATTCGTCGATAATTTTAGGGTGTTCGGTTAGTTTTCCATGCTCGTCAGCTTTAAGCAGTTTGTATAAATTATGGTCTTCTTCGGTAATTGGTGTTTCGCGATCGCCAAAAGCTTCGTCGATTATTCGGTCAAACCCTTCTAGTTCTTCATAGTTTTGGTTTTTGTCCCCCGTTTGAGATAATTCTTTTCTTCGTTCGTATAGTTCTATATACTGTTGGGCTAGTTTTTGAGGTGAAGATTGGTTAGCAGCTAGTGTTTCTGCTTGAGCTTCTATTTTAGATAAAATCTCATTTTTTACGGCTTTGGGATAGTTGACCAATACCTGAGTTCCCAGACTTTGCTCTCCGTATTTAGCTAGAGTTTTTATTCCTATCCCCACTTTGAGATTGTATTCTCCAGGTTCTATTGGTTCGTAGCCTTTCTTTCTTCCCTTGAAGCTACTAGTTGGTAATATTAGATCGTAGCCAATTTTTCTTAACGTTCTACCGTCCTGTACTTTTTTAGTAGTTATCTCTACTCCGCTCAAATTATCAAGTTTGGCTGGAGCTAACGTACCTTTCGCTATTCTATGTACCGAATTTTCTTCTTGTGGCTTTATCCCCAATCGGTACTGAAATGGCGTATTGTCCAATCCCGTAAGTTTTTCAGCCATTTCCAAACTAATCTTGCCATAGCAATCCCCTACTAACTGTTTGGCTTTTTCTGGTGGCATGATGCCACCATTAACTCCCGTTTCATCATCAATGACTAAAACTCTGGCATCTATTTCTTCTAAACTCTGACAGGGGGTAAATACCAAACTGCCGTATGCCGCTCCATCCGATTGATTGGGATATATTAAAGATCTAACCTCGCGATTCGCAAAGTATAACCTTTCTCCAGAAGCAAACTGTAAGGTTTTATCCTCATAGTTTTCTAATTGCTCGGATGTTGTAATATTTTGATGAACCGAACCTATACTAAAGTTAGTATCGGGAAATAAATACTCTGCCAAAGAATTTTCGATTTTTTCGTCAAGATTGAAATCTTGACGAGTTAGAGTATCAAAATGATTGATTTTTATAGCCATACTAAAGTAATTGGTAAAAAATGACTAGTTTTGAATCAGCTTTTTACAAAGAACAAAATGATGATGGGTCTTTTACACCACAACGTCGCCAACGCTTGAGAAATAAAGGTTGGAGTGAAGAAAAGATTGCTCGAACTGAAGAAATTCTTATGCGCGATGCTCGAATCGATCGCGAAAATGCCATTGCCAGAAAAAAGCATGATGAATATTGCGATGAATTAAGCAGACAACGGAAAGCAGAAAGAAGAGAACGGGAAAAGTTGGGAATCGAGCCAACTTTTAAGATTTTGTATAGCTCCAAAGATAAAGTAGATATTAACTCTATGAGTCCCGCCAAAAGACGAGCTTTTGAGATGCGCGGATTAGATACTGAAGAACTTCTTTCTCAAGGATACATCGGTTTTGACGATCTAGATAATTCTAATTGGAACGATAACGAGGAAAGTGATTTTCGCAAACTTTCTGATGAACACGATTCTCCACCAGAAATACCTTTTTAATAGTGGCTACTCCTCACTTGCAACTTCGTCCCGAAGATTGTTCTTCGCTAGGTTTGTTAATCCTAGAGCAGATCGAGAAACATAAACTCACCTTTTCTGAGATAGCAGCAAGCATAGGTATCTCTCGCGCTGCCTTAAGATCTATCTGCCTGAAAAACAATAACATCACCCCAGGAAAAAAAACCGTTCCTCGTTTAGCTAAAGCTCTATCTATCTCTGAAAGCCACCTGTGTTACCTAATTTACGAAGAAAAGGTAAAACAGATGTACCCTAATAGTGAATATTTGGCAATTTCGACTCTCGATGCGATCGAGCGGATGGTAGAGATATTTTCTACAAGATTAGAAAATAATTTTCCCCAAACGTCAACTACTCAATACGAACTATACTCCCACGCCTTTAAGTCTATTACTAAGTTTGATTGACTTTTTATAATGACAAAAACAGATCGCTTACCTGCAAAACCGATAGCAGAAAAATTACTTCCAAAATTAATTAAAAAAATCAGAATCGTCAACGAACTCAACCAGGAAGAGTTCGGGCAAATTTTGGAGCCTCCAGTAACTCAATCGACGGTTGCCCGTTGGGAAAAAGGAGAACAAAATCCAGATACTATTCAATTTCCGAAACTAGCTTATCTTTTAGATTTGTCACTAGAACAATTTCACCAGTTGCACAAATCTAACTGCCTTTCAAATTTAAAGGATTTGTCCATACAGAAAAAATTTCTCGTACCAAATCGCCAGCATTATAGACTTTTAAAGCGGGGAGCAAAAGTTTGGAATAAATGGCGAGAGAAAAATCCAGATATCATCCCGCAACTAGCTGGAGCGAAGTTAGAAACTCTCGCTCTCGACGGCATGAATTTGGACAAAGCCGATTTGAGAGGTGTTGAGTTGAGAAATTTGTCTTGTCGCAATTCTTTTTATAGATCTGCCAATCTACAAGGGGCTTTTATAAGCGAAGTAGATTTTTCCAATTCCCAATTTAGAGGGGCTAACTTTTCTCATGGCGAAATTTGTAAAAGTTACTTTAATCAAACCGATTTAAAGAAAGCTAATTTCGAGGGAGTCAGAGCGAGCAACATTCAGATGAAAAATGCCACTTGTACTGAAGCTTCGTTTATCAATGCCAACTTAGACAACGTTCGCGTTTTTGGAACATTATTCAGAAATACCAAATTCGACGGAGTTAGATCGAGTAATATTTATATTTGTGACTGCGAAGACGAACTACCCATAAATGATATTAAGCTTGCAGAGTTAACATATTTGAAACGTTACGCTTCTTCGCAATTCGAGTATTTTTTGCAGAGTTTGACATTAGAGAAAAAACTTTTAGATTTGGCAAATAAACTTGTAGATAAATTTGGAAACTATAATTTTGCTAATGCAGTATCAGAATTTTGTAGCGAACCGAACGAGCTTCATCCTTCTGCCACTATTAAAATTCGTAAAACTAAAGATTTGCTAATTGTAAAATTCGATTCGCAACCTGCTAGTAATTCCAACGGTCGAACAGAGATAGCCGAACCAAAAATAATTCTCAGAAAAATTGGTGATGTTATTGAGAGTAACTTTACTGCTACTGAAGTAAACGAGAGTGAAAAAATAGCTAAGTTAACTCAACAAATACAATCAGAAAATGTTAGCAAATTTATTCCTATTGCTCTAAAACTTATCGATTTGCAGGGCAGTAAATTTTGCAGCAATAATTACAAACTTGAAAAGATCGACAACAGCATTATTCTCTCATCAGTTGCCAAAATTGAAGTAGAATTAATGAGAGTTCAGATAGGAAGTGAGTCGAACAAAATTATCAGAGCTAATTTAACCAAGTCTTGTCTAACGCACTTTCAAGAAATACTGCTCGAATTATTAACTTAAAAAAAAACCTAAATAGTAGCTTTATCAATTCTGGCTGTCGCCAAATATTTCATGACTGTTCTTATCCAAATTGTCAGGAGAATGCCATGAAATTAATCGAAGCCACTGTCACCAAAGCTCCCAAACAAATTTCTACCAAGTACGGCGACAGAATCGTACTCAACTGCCTAACCTACACAGGAGAAGAAGTTGCGGTTTGGGGCAATCCAGGCGATTGCAATCTTACCAACCGCTATCCAAACGAACCAGTAAATCTTGCTGTCAACGAAAAAGGTAAATATTCTGTGGTCGAACAAGTCACGACGAATGCTACACCACCACCAGCTAAAAGTGACAGTAAAGCCGAAGAAATTAAAGATTATAGCCAAAGACTAGCAAAACTTTACTCCCATTGTTTCAGAACCGTTAGTAGTGAAATGAGTAATACAGATTTGCCACTGGAATCTTTGAAAGATATTGCAACTTGTGTGTTCATAACTACTCAACGAAAATTTAACCTTTGAACGATGGCAAAAGCCACCGTAAATTAGCGCGATTGCTTGAAATGTTGATAGCAATCGCAGTTCATCACTTTCCTTTCACTTCATTATCAAATCCCAATCTATTAATTCTCTACATTCAAAAACAATGGAAAATCTAATCTTCTCAGCAATTCTCTATCTAATTCCACTGCTTTTCTTTTATTGCCCGATAATCAAAGCACTTCATAATGCGATTGAACGCGATCGCTCTAAAACCGTTCGCCTTAACAATATTCCTTTTGCTTCCTTTAACGAACTTATCGCTATAGCTAAAGAATTCAAAGTAATAGTTCCGCTTCAGATAGAGCGATACAATTTGCAAAATATTCTTATTGCAGAACTATGCTAGTTCTACAGAAGTTAAAATTTAAGGGAGGCTTCGACTAGACATCTACAACCCTCCCTCAAATTGCTTTTACACTCAGCTTAAATTTAATTGTACTAATGACTCAAAGTAACGAAAATAATCTAGTAGCGATTTCGCAAAGCGAAGCGGCAAAGCCGATCGCCTAGATAGAATCGAAGCCATTGTCGAAGCCAACAGTCAGGCGAGCGCCGAAAACAGTCAAGCAGTTGCCCAACAAAGAAGAAACATTTCCGATCTAGCCCAAGTAGCTCAAACTGCTCTCACCAGAGCCCAGAACAACCGAGAAGACCTACAGCAAACCGAGCGGTTAACTAGAAGAAATGCTGCTGCTATCGACCGATTAGAACAAAAAATGGAGCAATACATTATCGAAGGCAGAGAAAATCGGGAGTTTATTGCTACTCAAGTCGAAGGCATTAAAGTAGAAACTCGTCGCATAGTCCAGCATTTATTCGGTGATATCGAAGAATAGTTATAGTTATGGACCAAAACAAATCAAAAAAATAGCGATCGGGAAAAGATTTCAACCACGAACTTTTCCCGATTTTTTTATGTACCTAAATTGCCAGTTCCTCTTTTTGCATTTTAAATAGAAATTCATGATTGACATTACTAACTTCAAAGTTAATCCTCGACGCTGCAAAACTTGTCCCTTTAACGACGACGGCTGCATAGACATACGAAATACTGTTATCCGAAGAATAATAACACAGGAGAAAAGCCAAGTTTGTCATGGCAGTGACAACAAAACCCTATGTCGCGGAGCTAGAGATTATCAGCAGCAAATCTATTTTCGCTTGGGAGTTTTGGAAGCTCCTACTGACGAAGCCTGGGATAAAAAACGTCAAGAGCTTAACTGCTGATAACTGCTGAAGATTGGCTGTCGCCAAAAATTTTATGAACGGGTTTGAGAAACAAACATCTCAAACCTTTTTTGTATGAATACCAGGAGCATCACAATTATGAAATCAGGTAAAAGTCTTGTAGAGTTAGCCCAAGAATTGGAAAGACAATCAGAAGCTAAAAAAGATTATGTTGCCGAAACAACCGCACTGAAGTTAAAAGAAGATTCCAGCTTAGTTTTAGAAGGAGAAGATGCAGAAGAAACTTTAAAGGTTACTCCTCATACTCACGGACAAATCGCTTCACGGGTGAACATACCTCTTAAATACTACAAGAGAATGCTTTTTCAACAACCAGAACTATTGGCAACTAATGTCAACACTTGGTTTAACGAACAACCAGAACGGAGAATGATTCGTACTTTAGATGGTACTGCTAGAGCCTACCTCAGCGATCGCTATCGTAGACTTGACAACTACGAATTGGCTGAAACTATTTTGCCGATATTGACTGAAATGGGCGAAGGAATGAAAATTCTTTCCACCGAAATCACTGAAACTCGGATGTATCTTAAGGTCGTCAACCGAAGACTTGAAGCCGAGGTTAGTAAAGGCGATGTAGTCCAGGCGGGAATTGCTATTAGCAACTCAGAAATTGGTTTGGGTTCTTTGAGAGTCGAACCACTAATATATAGGTTAGTTTGTACTAACGGGTGCATTTTACAAGATTACAGCACTAAGAAATACCATGTTGGCAAAAGAGTTGAATCTGAAGCTGATGTATATCAGCTATATGCCGATGATACTCTTAAAGCTGATGATAAAGCGTTTTTCCTCAAAGTTCGCGATACAGTTCGTGCGGCGATCGACCAAACTAAATTTGAAACAATAGTCAACAAAATGCGCGATGCCAAAGAACGCAAAATTGAAGGCAGTCCCGTTAAAGCCGTCGAGGTTCTAGCCAATAAGTTTACCTACAACCAGGACGAACAATCGGGCATACTTACTCATCTCATTCAAGGTGGTGATTTGTCAGCTTATGGACTGATGAATGCTGTGACCCGCACTTCCCAGGATTTAGCCGACTACGATCGCGCAACCGAGTTCGAGCGAGATGGGGATCGAGTGTTGAATCTCGCACCTGCAACCTGGAAACAGTTGGCGACCGTTAAGTAATCTTCTAGCATTATCAACCTACTTATTTTTGCTACCAGCTAATAGCTGGTAGCAGTTTTTTTGATGTTCCAAAACGCATTTGATACTTGCCAATTACTAACTATGAAGGGAAAAACATTTAATGATAAATGTATGAAAAATTTAATTAAGCAATTGGACGACAATCGCATCCTGTTTCGCGATCGGCAAACTGGTATAGCCTGGGTTGATGATTACTTTACAGGATTGGGCTATAGCTGCCATCCTAATATTGATGTCACTGGTTCGCCCGAAGGTATGGTTAATTTGGGTTACTGGCAAAAATCCGATATTCTCGTTCGTTCTCATGGGTTTATCTACAATACCAGCAAACTTGCAGTAGACGGTACTTTCGATTCAATCGCGGCAAAATACTGTATCTGTCCGAGTTGTGCCGCTAAAAAACTTACATAACCTAAACAATATTTGTCATTTGGAGATCGCCCGTCCAATAAACGAGGCGATCTCTTTTTACTATGCCAGATTTTCAAACTGAATCGATTATCAAAACTCTACAAAACTATGAGTTAAGGCTAGTCGATAGACGATTGGCTTTACTCGAAGACACCTTTCAATATTACTCTGCCGCTCCTTACGGTCGTAGAGCAGTCGGTAGAAGCGATCGCACTACAGAAACTCGTTTTTTGAATAAGTAATTATCGAATGGGATGAGAGTAGTGACTTTCCCCAAAATCTTTTAGAATCTTGAGAATCAAACAAAGAATAGGAGCAAAAATGATGAAGAAATATCGGATTGAATTTTGGGCAGACGAAGATGCGGTTGCTGCTAGACATTCTTTATCGGAAAATGTCGAACTCACCGTTCTCGAAGACTGCATAAAAAAAGAGTTAAAGACTGGTTGCCCTAACTTTACCTTTGACTCTTGGATAGACGAATGCGATCGCGTTATTGCGCTCGCTTGGTGTATTGAAGACGTTAGAGAAGTTGTCTCACAGAGAGATAAGCAGATTAGCGATACAGATGCCAAGAAGGTGCTTCGCTATTTAGACCACAAGCACGATGCCACTATTGGTATATCGTGGGACGTTATCGATACCGTAGTCGATATGCTGCTTTGGGACGAAGAAATTGCCCTTACCGATACCGAAGAGGTCACAGCGTAAGCAATTCCTTTAAACTAGCAAAATCAATTTAGACATGACAGACAAGCAAAATTCTTACAATCACGAAGAATTCGAGCGTATTATTGCTGATTGAACCTCTAAAATCAAATCAGAGATTATGATTTCAGATTCTGAAGACAAGACAAGTACATTTATCCTGTATTCCATTCCCAATCGCTAAACAATTTAAGCTGTACGAAAAGCGCGGGATTACCAGACTCATCCACCATCGCAGATGATATATTCTTTCTGTTACCAGAAGCTCCTGTTAATTCAGGTTCGGTCGTAACTTTACGGCTGACCACCGTTAGGGTATCTATACCAAGCTTTTCTTTGCCACGTTGGGCTAATATGTTCCCTGCGTTTAAATCTGCGTCGTCGTAGTGACCGCAGTTTTCACAAACAAACTTTTCTTTATCCCTATTTTTAGGACTTATATAGTGACATTTGCAGCATTCTTGAGATGAGCCACGGGGATTGACCTCTATAACCCAAGTACCTAATTTAGCTGCTTGATGTTGAGTTTTCTGGCGTAAGGAATACCAAGCAGCATCGCTAATTGCTTTGTTGAGTTGAGATTTGCTTTTTTGATTGTTGGATAAATATTTGCCCGTTTGAGAACAAAATTTTGGCTTACATCTTTTTTTCATGCCCTGAATGTTTAAAGCTTCAAAAGCAATTATGTCGCCCATTGCAGCTATTTTTTTTCCTAACTTCCACTGAAAATCTTGACGACAACGACGAATATCGCGATGAACTTTGGCTACAGCTATACCTGCTTTTTGACGATTATTACTGCCTTTTTTCTTGCGTGATAAACGTCTTTGTCTAATTTTCAATCGGCGTTCAAAACGCTCGCCTATTCTAGGATTAGTTTCTATTTCTCCATTACTAAAAGCAGCTATTTTGTTAATACCAACATCACAACCGATAATAGTATTTAGTTCGGTTGCGGATTTTTGAGAATAATCAGGAATAGTTTCGTCTTTGAGCAGTACTGATACGTACCAAATATCAATTTCCCTGGTGATTGTAACTGTTCTAATTGACCAATTATTACTAATTTCTCTAGAAAGTGCAAACTTCATCCAGCCCAGACTAGGAAACTTAATTTTGTTCTCTTGGATTCTCACTGTGCCTGGTTTAAACTCAAGACCAATATCGCGAGTGCGTTTGAATCGAGGAAAATTAGCTCGACCTGAAAAGAAATTTCCAAAGGCTTTGTTTTGGTTTCTCAGTCCCTGCTGTAAAACATCAGAATTAACATCTTGATACCAAGGTTTAGTCTGTCGCCAACTAGTCGCAAAAGAGGAATGTATTTCGTATGCGGAGCGACGAGGATTAAAAAGTTTACTTTTATCTCCACGTCTTTTGGAGGGATTATTTTCTTTCCAATATTCTCCCAGAGAAGCCGATTTATGAATTGAGCAAGCTAGAGGCGAAGCGACTCCTCGGCTTCGTAAGTTGCAAAACTCCCCCTGCATAAAAGTATCTTGATAGCTGTCAATTCTATCTGCCAAACAGACATTGAGCAGTGAGCGTATTTTATTTTGCCACTGAATTAATCTACTTACTTGCTTAAGTGAAGGGTATAGTTTAAAGCGATATGTAACTTGCATTACCTATCTTGATTAGTTTTGATAAACTAAAAATAATATATCACATTAGTCCTGGCAATGCAAAAACTCAGTGGTGGAACAGTTTATGACTTATCTGTACATTTAGTCCTAGTGACTAAATACCGCAGGAAAGTGATTAATTTAGCTATGTTGAAACGTTTACAAGTGATATTTGCCGAAACTTGCCAGAAGTGGGACTGTGAACTAAAAGAGTTTAACGGTGAAGATAATCACTGTCATTTATTAATTGCTATCAATCCCAAGGCTCAAATTAGTGCCTTAGCTAATAATCTTAAAACTGTTAGTTCTAGGCGGATTAGAAAAGAGTTTCCCGCTCGATGCGCTCAATTTTATCAAAAACCTGTATTTTGGAAGATTGGTTATTTTGTCTCTTCTACTGGTGGTGCCAATCTGGAAACTGTGAAGCAATACATTCAACAGCAAGATACTCCTGCCTAATGAGTTATTGCCGAGCAATTCCTCTACATCCAACCGTCAGTATGGATGCAGTACCCTCGCTCAAAATTTCGATGGGTAAAGCGTGTCAAGCTCGAAGAACTCGAACAACAAAAGCTTATTGACCGCAAGAAACAAGAAGCAGGTGAAGCTATTGCACCTTTGCTCAAACACCTTCGGAGCGAGAGAGTCGAGCGAATTACCATTAAATATTCAGGAGCTAATGATAATGGCTCGATAAACGAAATAGAAATAATTCCTCATAGTTTCCGCTCTTTATGCGGTAAAGAAGAAAATATTTTAAAAAACTATGTTTTAACTCATCTTCCCGAAGATTGGAAGTGGCTATACGGCTCTAAAGGGAGTTATGTTTTCGATCTCGTATGGGGAACAAGTTCGGGCGAGCATTACTGGCTAGCTCCTACTCATGATGAAAACGCTCTCCCCAAAACTAAGTGGAAGTTGTCAGAGTGAAAAGTCGCATTGAAATACACAAATCTGGCAGCGATTGGCTTGCGCGACGGGCGCAAAGCCGATCGCTCATAATAGAGAGCTTTAAAAGCCTATGAACTCTGAAGAAGCAAGAGCAAGCTTTTTCATTCTGGCTGTCGCCAAAGATTTCTTGAAGTTTTAAAATCCAAAATTTAGCAATGGACAAAATTTTTACGAGCGATCGCGAAACCAAAAGACTGCTAATGCAGGTTGGAATGCCAGAAGATGTTGTCGATAATTTGTTTAAAACATTTCGCAAGTTAGTCACCAATCCAAAAGGATATGTTGCTACGGCTAATATTACTAGGCAATTAGTTGCTAATTGTTTCACACACGAACATTTATTGAACAATACTGTTGATAAAGCCAAGATGGCTGTGTTGGGCAACTTGGTCAAGATGCCCCATATTCCCTGGTATTGGTTGGCTGAAGAACTAGCTAGCGATCTGGTAAAGACAGATCCACCAGAGTCAATTCCTCAAGATATAATCTTGCCCGATGCAGGGATAATTATGCTTCCAAAAAACTTGATTTCAACCTCGACGGGAGAAATCAATTTTCTTGCTTATAAATTATTTCGACAAGGTGAAAATAGTGTGATTCCCACTGTTAGTCGAGACATGAATACTAACAAACTTACCAAGGGGACTGGCGAGACTAAATTTGTTGGTGAAGCTGGAGAAAGACTCTGTTGGACGAGTTTGCAAGAAGGTTATACCTACGGAGGCATTGTAGGACTCATCCCTCATGAAAACGAATATCGCATCCATCATTTGGAGGCTGTGGTTATGGCTGATGCTGAATTAGAGCGAAAAGAAGTTAATCTGATGACTGCTGTTATCTTGAGTTCTTTAGTTTATGCTAGCCAAAATGAAAGCGACATTGTCCATGCCACTTCTGGCTCTGGATTTGGCAACTCAAAGGATAACAATCGCCAATCTAAATATAGCCAACCTTTGTTTATAGGCAAAGATTACAAATCTCCACTGAGAAGCGCGAGCATCGGTTCTGGTAAATCTGGTAAAGGTACGTCAAAGCGTATTCACTTTAGACGTGGGCATTGGCGACGAATTGCGTATGGCGAAGGAAGAACCAAAAGACGTTGGCAACTCTTTGCACCACAATTAATTGGAGCGAATAAACAGAAATGAGCAGCAATTTTTATAAAGTAGCGTTCGCGCTATAAAACACTATGGGAATTTACCAACAAAAAGGAAGAAGCCATCCGTTGCTTTTTCTAGACGACAAGGATTTACAACTCCACGACATTGACCCGAAAACAGTCAATGAAGAGACTTTCAACGCAATGGTTGAAATTTTACAGGAGGAGGCTGTCGATTATCTAGACCGCCGATTAAAAGAGGCTTACGAAAAAGCTAAGAAATAGTCATGCCGTAGCGCGATTAGGCTACGCCTAGCCTACGGATCGCCAATCTTTTAACCAGGGAAAAACTCGACTATTACCGCTCCTTAGTTAGGGAGCGGTTGTTGTTCATTAGATTTAAAAAAATGCACGAACTTAATTATACTTTGGGAAGTACCAAGTCAACGTTAATCGATGAAAATTAAGAAAAAGCAAGGTATTTGTCCAAGAAATTTACGCAAATTACCAGGATTAAATCGAACAGCTTTACTAGAGTTAGTTGAGGTGCTTGGCGGTACTTGTGGATATTTTCTCAAAGGAGGTATTCCCGTCTATAAAAAGAGAGGTGCTTTGATCCAAGAAATTCGTCGCTGTTCTCAGAAAAATTTTCCTAATAGAATTGAATTAGCGCAATTCATACTAGAAAGCTATCCACAAGAAGCGCAGGAATTGCCAAAAGATAACCCAGAAACAGAATTGAGAAACTTGGTAGAAAGCATTAGGCTAGCTGCCTTGCAAGTGCCTCCTGATTTTTTGTACGAGCGCGTTGTTTCCTGGATAGAAAATAAAGAGTTGTTCGATTTTGATGAAGATGAGCATCTAGATTGGTTTGAGATATCTATCCAAGAAATTGAGGATGATTTTGAATTAATTCAAAACCTGACTCTTGAGCAATTCAGCAAAAAGCTGGAAGCTGCTAGCTTTAAAGAATTTTACAATAATTTTATTCGGCTTGCCGAAAATTGCGATGAAATTGAAGGTCGGCGACCAGGTGAATTTCCCGATCCCGAACCAGGTTTTGATTTTTTAGAAAATTTACTTGATTGGCTGCAATCTTTAATTTCCAAATAGAGAAATGCTCGGCTCGACGACTACCAGAAATCACTGCCGAGCGAGCTTGGGAACTTTTTGGCGATTTAGCTGAAAGCTATCGCCTAATTTTCTGTGAAGCAATTTATATCTTCAAGAGGAAACATCGTGTCCAGATACATTATTGACCGCGACTATTTCAACCGCAATCTTGATTCACTTCCAGAAAATCTCGAAGTTGTTGTTGGTKGGGRSGAGCCACTACGAACCTTTTTTGCAATCGTCGAAGATTTCTCTCGCGAAGAAACCGACGAACAAGATACGGTTCTGCTTTGGCTTGGCACTACCTACGATGAAATCAAAGATATTTCCGAACTGCAACGTCTACTAGCTCCTTACGCTACTGTTCCTGACGACATTGTTCGACAATGTCAACAGGATTCTGGTCAACCTTTTAATCCTTCTCCCCTTCAAAGACAAGTCGAGTCTTGGTTCGACGGAGTTTCTTAGCCAAGAATTGACAATTTACATCCCGTCAGTAGAAACTGGCGGTTTTTTTTTACTTTTGTCAGTGGCTAACGCCAAAAAGAATATGAGATTCAAGTCAAATCAGAAAAACAATGATTTCAACTGTTTTACCTCAAAAAACTAAAGTGTATGAATATTCTCTAACTGTTTTCAATATCGAAGAGCGAAATAGCCAAAAACTTACGGCTGCTTTTATTTTCATTCCTACCTCCAAAGACTGGCAACGCTGGCTTTCTGGTTGGGGCAACTGCGGTTATTATCTCGTCGGTTCTCCCAGACTGCTACATATCTACTGAATTAAGAAGCCGATCGATAAGGCGATCGGCTTCTTAATTTAATAGGCAGTTAATCAAATTTGTAACACTATCAAGGACAAAACTATGTTTAAACTTTTTGCTTCTGCTTACAAAGCCCTTAATAGGAAACGCAATCAACTTTATTTACGCGATCGGTGTCAATATCTTTATACCGATGACTGCGGTAATTCTGTCTATTTAGCTCCTTTCGAGGACTGGATCGTACACGTTATTTGTTTCGATCTAGACACTTACCTCGTATCTCATTTCGAGAAAAATACGGATAAAATCTTCTGGGAAGATTTCATTGAAGACAGTACAGAATTCATAGGTTTGTTTATTTGACGCAAAACTTTGATGAGAGAGCGTAGGCGATAAGCCTTCAGCATCCGCTTCGCGATCTCTATACAACAAAAGCGATCGCCTATCTAAAAAATGCGTCAATTAGCTATATGTTACTCTCGGCAATGGTAAGAACAACAAAAGTCACAATATTTTTTTTTAGTTTCAGGAAACACAGCAACCAAACCGCAGCAAAGACAAACTATATGCTTTGTACCTTCTTTTTTAACCAATCTGTATGTAGGTAAACTTTGGCGATTGTACTCGGCTCTAACTTTTTCGGCATTAATCCTTAAATTAGCCAGATCGATATAGCTCAAGCAATTTAAATAATCATTCAATTTTAAGTCCACTATCAAAATATTCTTATTTTCGATTAATTCTGAAGCTGTTGTTGGGAAGTATCTTCATACCAGTTGAACCAAGCTGGAATTTTTACTCCAAACAAATAGATTACTAGAACAATCATCATAGAACCTACAACTGGATAGACTGTAGTTCTTAAAAAGCGTTCTTTGTATAGTTCTTGTCTATGTTCTCGCAAAACTTCGCGTAAAGCTTGTTTTTGAATTTCTACTGGAGTAACTAAGTCTTGTAATTCCTGCTGCGATTGACTCTGCCGCTTCTTTGGAAATCTCTCGTTCATTTTTTTACTCAAATAAAGAACATTTATCACGTTCGACACCTGAAATTGAATCAGAATAGCCTATTCCCCCCATCAAAGTGGATTGATTCATTGCCGCTCTAGTCAATTCTGACGATTTTGCACTTCCACTTACTCCTTGAGAGATTACTTCTCTTTCTTGCGCTAGTTCGGGCTGCAAACTTACTTTTAAACCAGTTCCATAAAAACCTTCTTCTACAGGGTTTTGATGTTTGTACGGACAGCCTCGTGATTTTACTGCCACTTCATAAATCCACTGTTTGAAAAATACAGTTTCAGGGGGATCGGTTAGATATAACCTAACTTCGGGTTGATAATTCTTTTCATCTCCCCAAACATAAAAAGGAAATTCTGCATTGTTACCAATACAGTTTTCATTAATTTTCATTCCTGGAGAAAGAGTATCTGCTCCCTCTTCAGGACAATACGAAAAATCAACTTTATATGCTGGCAATTTTTCGTTGGGATTTTCCGCATGGGTTTTTAATCCAATTGCAGAAATAACTCCGCTAGCTAAAACTATTCCTATGACAAAACTTGTTTTTACCCAATTCACAATTTGTAGCGCACTAAATGAAGATTAACAATAACAGATTTTATCAACTGCTTAAAATAATATTTTCTTCTTTGTCGAAAATGTCAGGTTTATAAATATTTATTTACATTGGATAGGTATATTCTTGATTTTCATCCAAGAGTACCAGTCTGTTGTATGCGCTTTGATAGTCATCGAAAGTAACGTGTGTAGTTGGCAACTTTTCTGCTTCGTATAGTTGTCTGGGTGGACTAGCAAAACGGCTGGTATCTTTGCCATGAACGAGTCTAGCAAAATCAGCCTCCATCAAGATTTTTGCTAGAGCGTTACTAATAGATTTAACACTACTAGCTGGTTTGAATCTCGCTCTTTCTGCTAGCAATTCCTCAATCAAAACCTTAGTTTTTAGTTGTAAATGGCGATCGCAGAAAAAAATCTCATCGTGAGCGCGTTTGACTGCTCCTGCTATTTCAGCGGGCGAACAGCCTCGATACTCAAGAAATAAAGTCCGCCACTGCGCGTCGTTAAATTGCTGGTGTAAATTGGGAAAATGTTTATCGAGATGCAGCTTAAATATTTCCCACATCGCTCCATTATGCAACTTGGAAGGAAAAAACCAAATATATTCAAATCGACGAATCAATTCTGGAGGTAACATATCTAAATGATTGATTGTCGCCAACATGATACTTGGAGATGTATGGTCCTGCATCCAAGTCAGAAGTTTTCCCGCCATTTTCGCGAGTATTCCTCCATTTGCCCCTGAATTCCAGCCAGCAAAAGCTTTCTCGAATTCATCAAAAAACAAGACACACGCGCCCATACTATCGACTAAATCTAAAACATACTGCAAATTAGCCAGAGATTTAGTTAAATCTGTATCTAGCAACTGATTCCAATCACAAGAAATCAACGTTGCACCAATTTTCTTACTCATCATTTTAGCGATTAGAGATTTACCCGTTCCAGGCAAACCCCAAAGACAACATCCTCTTGGCGGACTCAATCCTCTAGCAAATGCTTCGGGTGAAAACAGCTTTTCTATTTTTCTTAAATCCCGTTTTAAATTATCTAACCCTCCTACATCTATGACATCGGGTTCGGGGACAATTCTCAATCCTCTTCCCGCTAACTTATTGGTTTTATATTGCAAAAGTCTATTCTTGAGCATCGATAAACTTTCCTCATTTTGGCGATTTTTTACCAAAATTTCTATTTCTCCCTTAGTAAGTCCGATACAACTTCTAACAATTGTCGGTTCGATAAGAGCGTAACTGTAACTCTTTATCAGTTCTTCAATCTCATCAATATTTGGTACTTGCCGCTTTAAAAGCGGAATTAACGGATGTATTTCTAAAGGAATATCTACACGGTCATCTACTAAAATAATCTTTCGTTGAAAACTATCATCTCTCTCACTCTCTGACTGAAGTTTAAAATAAGCATTCCTTAGTTGAAAACTTAAAGCGCGATCGATCTCTCCACTACCTTCAATAACAAAAATACCATTCGCTCCGACCGTACAACAAAACTCAATAAGATCGCGCTCTGGCTTGATTACATATTCGGTAGCGCATATATCTAGTCTATCTGACGAGAAATCAACTTTTACTAACTGTAGTTCTTTATATCCTGGATTCCAAAAGAAGATTTTTTCTTCAGGGCAAAATCGAGCAATCTCCAAGAGCAAAAACTGGCGATCGACTAATGGCGATTCAATTGCCAGTAGGTTGTGAAGCCGCAACTGTTGCCAGTTAGAGTCGTTCATGATGAAAAATTTCTTTTTGCAGGAGGAACCGTCCAGATCCAACAATAACCAGAAGTAGCCTTAGCAGTGCCAATTTGAATTGTCACACCGAGGTCGCCAACCTTTTTTTGGCATTCCTGACCGAGCAAGTCTTCGTTCCAATCAAGGATTTGTTTGGCAAATCTTCCTTCTCTACTCATAGCCCATTTATAAATAGCAAGTTCGGCATTACTTAAATTAACTTGATTGCGCTTGCCTAAAACTGCTGTTTCAAAACTCCAGCCAAAAATCCATCCTATTATTAAAAAGATTGCGCTCGATATGGCAACAGTAATCATACCTTTAACTTTAGGGGGAATTTTACCCTCCTGTTTAGTTTCCACTCCGTTATCCTTCAATACTTTGACTACTGCATCGTTGACTTTGGTAATCGAAACACGTAAAGCGTGTAAACTATGTCGATCTAACTGCTTTTTCTCAAATTCAGTAAGCTTATCAATATGTGTCTCAAAAACATTTACTATTTTTTGACTACCTAGCTCAAAACTGTTCTCCAGATCGTTAGGAGCATTTTCCAACAAAATATGATTGATTCTGCAAGCCAAAAGAATTAAAAAAAGCGGATCGTCTTCACGAATTCCAGATTTTTTAATTAGCCATCTAACCTTATTTTTAATTTCCTCTGGCTGATGTTTTAAAATTTCTTCTGCCAAACTATAACCATCATCGGCAATATTTTCTAGTTCTTCAACTGGTGTCTCGTTCATAATTACATTGAATTTTTAAACTTTAGCCATTCTCGATCCTGCTTTTCGAGTTAACAGGTCTGGTAATTGCTGTTGGTTACGGTTTTTCTCCTGGGCTTTTATTATGTTATCAAACGACAATTTATTAATTTCGTTTTGGAAGATTTCATCGAAAAAAGTCTCGACTTTATTGAGAAAACTCTTGATACGTTGTTTACTGATAACAAATTCAATCTTATTAACTGCTTCTTCGTAAGTATAATGCTGCCAATCAATCTCAAACTGCACTTCAGTCGTTAATTCGGGACAAAAAAGTACGGGTATTTTATGTTCTTTGATGATTTTTAGCAGTGGTTCGTATTTATTTAAATATGCAAAAGTTCCAGAACACGTCAATCGTGATTGATTTAAAACTAAAGCGTGTGGAAGCTTTCGCTCTTTATCGGCAAAATATTGTACTTGTCTGGTAAAAAACTCTACGCTACGATAGCTGCCATCACTAACAAAAAAATAAACAATCTGACCGTAGTTTTTCTTTAAATCATCCGATAAAATTCCCGATTCTTGCAACCAATAATTAAATTGCATCGATACATTACTCGGTAGATTAACAACTACAGTCTTATCAATAGCCAACTTAAATATTTCATCTGGCTCGGTCAGACGATAACGGTCATCGCTAAATTCTATTTCTGTAGTTTTATCTTGATAAAAATCATGTACGTCGTTAATAGTTGGATCTGCTTCAACAATCTTAAATTGATCTTGCCACTTTTTACGCATGAAGTAAGTAACGAGTTGACGACAAAATACACTTTTACCTACTCCTCCTTTTTCTCCTCCCACTATATATATATTGTTTCTTTTTTTAACCTCATTAGTATTCAAGTTTTCAGTCTCAGAGCTATTCTTAATATTAGGTTCATTCACAATTAAACAATCTCCTATTTAGGTAATAAAGAATCGATTAAAGTTACTTGTCTTAGCTTAGAATAATCATCTTTTACCTGGGTTTGCGTTTTTGATTTTTCTTCTGTATTATTTTTGTTTGATACTTTTGTTTTTTGAGGACGGTCGCAATGTGATTGGCAATTTTCTAAATGTATACGAGCAATTTCCAAGCAACCTGTATGAAACTGAACTGCTTGAAGACATAGTTTCTTTAGTTCAGTAGAACTAATATCTGTTTCTTGCAATACTTCATAACCTTTAATAAGAAATAAATAGTTTCTTACTAAGTTGCTAAAATTACTTTCGGTTTCCTTAAGCGTTTCAACTACCTGACCTTCTCGCGTTTTTTTATTGTAGTAAACGTGCGCTTGTCCGAGATTTTTTGCTTTATTTCCTGTCATGTTTAATTATGTGTTTGTGTAAACCATAAACGTCTATAAATCTCAATGGCATATTTTGAGAATCGTCAATTTCGCTAAATAATACATTATTGATTTCATTAGCAGTATCTTTAGCCCAATGTATATCTGTCCATTTTAGAAACTCTTCAATTTCTTGGCAAAAATACTGTGCGGCTCCTCCTAAAACTATAGTTTCGTGCAACATTGATGGTATTTGTCCATCTAGCCAACTTTTAATTGAAGTCCATACTTTTTGACGAGAATTTATTATGGTTATTTTTAATTTTTCAAATTCAATTTCTTGATTACTTTTATTTTGACTGCGTAGTAAAGCTGGTAATAATTTATTTATTTTTTCCGTATTTAAACCAATTAGAGGAATTACTTCTTCTAAATCTTCTAACTTCTGTCCAATCGAATGTTTTTTTATTTCTTCAATTAAATCTATAAAACCTAAGTCGATAGTTGCAGCATTATTTAAAGTTCCTCGTTCAAAAACCAAACAACTGCAATTACGATGACCGATCATAATGACTGCGAGCTTACTATTTTTAAGCCAATCATATCCTTTTAAATTAACTCTATTTAAAAATCCACCATATCCTTCTGGCAAACAAAAAAATTGAGTGAGTTTTCCTTTAATACTGGTTTTTCGGAAATAAAAGCTTTTTACAGCTTTTTTTATGCTTTCTTCTAGTATCACACGGCTTTCAAATTCATTGTATGGAATTAATAAATTTAAGTTGATTGTTAGTTTTTGGCTCAGATTATGTTTTTGAGCGATAGCTCCAATAAATGCCAAACTTTTTTCGACGGCATTTTCATACTTAATAAGGTGTATTTGTTTTTGCGCTTTTAATTTTCGAGCCAATAATCCGAAAGTAAATACCTCTAAAGCTTTTGAACGCGATTTAATCCAAGCTGAATGTTCGGGTGCATCAACTAAATTCCAGTCAAACTCAAAACTCTGTAGCATTTGTTCTGGAACTACAATCATTTCTGCATCCATGTACATATAGTAGATCTGTGATGATTCTACAGAATCCAATGTATATACTGCTTTTGAAATACTCGCACCAACATCTAACGATAAGGTCAGTATTGATTCTTTTGTCTCTTCAAAGTTTTCATTTTCATATACCGACTCTGATTTCTCTTTTAAAGCTTCAGTCATAAAACAATTTCATCCTTACGTGTAGGCGTTTGTGTAAGTATATGTGTTACCTAATGCAAAGTTTTGTTTTTTCGCCAGCAAACCAAAAATATTTTTGGTTTTTCTATATGTAGATAGTATACAAATATATTTTAACTTTGCCGATATTTTAAGTTTCGTTACAATTTACAGGCTTTTTTTCTGTAGCAGATTAATACTGTTTTGCTACATAAAATGTATTGAATTAATACATAAATTGCATATTTCTTACAAGTTACACAACTTTTATGAGCTTGTAGTTTATATATTTTCTGTAGCAGATTAATACTGTTTTGTTACATAAAATGTATTGAATTAATACATAAATTACCAACAAAAGCTCAAAAACTTAGTTTTTTTTAGATAAACCAGCAGCCAAAACTTTTGTAACACGCGACTTTTTTATTTTTAGCAAGCAATATTATTTGGGACGTTTTTAGAGATATTGTTTTTTTTAGGTAGTTGTCATAAAAATAGATTTAGCAAGCCCAAGCAAAAATGAAAAAATATTTTTAGCTAAATGTTGCTACATCTTTGAATACATACTTTCTACAAAATAGGTTTTGAATATTTCAACAATGTGGACGACTCGGACATCGTAGAACTCAAACTGAGAGTTCCTCGCGAACTCAAAGAACAACTCAAGCAGATTGCTAGACAGAGACAAACCAGTTTGAACAGTTTGGGAATACTGCTTCTCAATGAATGGTTGGAGCGTAAGCCAAATCTATTTTCTGTACTATTTACTCCTATTCAAATGCTTCAAGTAAATCCCGTATTAATGGCATTTTACCGCGAAATGATAGCTGCCTACAGCAAGATGCAGTTTGAAATGGATACTACTACAGATAGTTTTTTGCAAAATAGCACTCGCTTTATCCAACAAGCCGAACAGTTTATCACTCAACTTTGTAAAGGAACTAATTAATGTGATCGGCAAAGCCAGTAGATCGAGGAGTTTTAACCAAACTCTGTCTTATGTTTTAAATCCCCAAAAAAAACCGCAAATAGTCTTCGCCAATTTAGCAGAAGCTTATTTAGATACTCAATCTTTAGTCACAGCATTTACCAATCATGCAGCATTACCAAGTTCTACCAATAAAACCCAAAAACCCGTCTATCATTTATCACTCTCACCAGCGATTGAAGATTCTCTCACTTGCGAAGATTGGCACGAACTATCACGAGCCATTATTAAAACCTTAAAGCTCGAACGACATCAGGCGATCTCTGTAATGCACTGCGATACTTTTTTTCCCAATAGCGATCGCCCTCGCCCACACATTCATATAGTTGCAAATGTAGTAGGAGACGACGGTAAATGCGCTAATTTTTTTACGATTATCACCGCATCGAAAGTTGCTTGAGAAACTTCGAGCGAGAACGAAAATTAACATTTGTTGGATTGGATTGGAAGATGAAACCTACTATAGAGCAAGAACCCGAATTGTTAGAAGCTAACCAACAAAGTACGGGAATGGGAGAGCTTCTTAAAACTCACATTCGGGAGAGTGATTTTGATGAGCCTGAACTAGGTCATAAAGCAGTTTTTAATAATCGTTTTCGACCGAATTCCAATACTGCCGACGCACTTACAAGAGCCAGCCGACAGATCGATTCTAGAGAATCAGTCCTCGATGGATTCGATCTTATTGCTATGGCAGTTGACGGTGTAGCAGCAGTTTTGCGAGTCAAAGAAATGCTTGCCCAAGGTACATCTCTGCCCTCTACAAATACAAACAATAATGAAGAGCGAGATGATGTCTCTCAGCAGTTAAGCCAAATGAGCGATCGCATTATCGCCATCGAGCCGCAACTGTACGGAACCTCACCAATGCCTCAACTGCCTCCTGTCAAAAACAATAAGGCAAATTTGGCACTTGCTGCTTTTGTTTTAGACCAAAAAACCCAACAGTACGAACGACAACTTAATCTGATTGAAGACCATCGTTCTAGCGAATCAAAAGAACCAAACTGGCGTGAATACGATCGGCATTTTGCTGGATTACAAACAATAAAAGCCAAAATTTCTGAGATAGAAAAACGACTGGATACAGTACAAGAGACTATCGACAGAAAGCAAAAAAAATCCGTAGATCCAGAAAAAACTTATGTAAGTTTAAAGAATTATCTCGATGCTGTAACTGAATTGCGTCAGGAGTTTCTTGAAAACTCAGAACGTCAGATTTTTACAAAAACTTTGGGGAAGATTGACTTAAAAGATAAAGGCGAAAAAGCTATTAATATCGAGCGCGGGGGGACGACTCTATATCGAGCTAAAACCAAGAATAATAGCTGGAAAATAGAAACTAATAAACTTTCTTTGGATGAAATCCAACGCATAGAACGACTCCCTCAAAATAAATCTGAAGTAATTACAGAATATTCAGGAAGACAATTAGCAAATTTTCTCGCTCAAAAACTCGTTCGAGAACAAAAGGAGAGAAAAATTGTTAAATGGCAACATCAAGAAAATAACCGTGAAGGTGCTACCTATATTTTGGCAATTGAAAAAATAGACAGTCAAAATAAAACTTCTATTAGAGGTACAAACAGTAAAGATGAAAATGTTTTTAACGCCGAAGTTTCACAAGATGGATTAATAGAAGTTAACAAGAATAAAATCCCACTCAAGCATATCGAAAAGCTGTTAGAAGGACAATCAATCGAACAGACAAAACAGCTTTCTCAAGTTTCCCAAAATGCTCCACAACCTCAATCTCAATCCAAAACTAAATCTCTACGACTTAGGCTTTAACTCACTATGAAACTAACATCTCACAAAACTTTTAAAAAGTCCGACTTATTACCAATAGGAATCTGTGCTATTGGTTTAGTTTACTACACCCTAAAAGAGCCAATGTTAATGTTGGTTTTAGCGATCGCTTTATGCTCGACTTTTGGTGTTGTCTCATTTATCAATCTTCTCGACTCTGCACTTATAGGCAAATTACCAATCAAAACCTGGCACGTATTGGCGATCGCCTTGGGTGTTACTCTTTGTTTCGTAGGAATGGAAACACCTTCTCATGCTTTACTATTCGATGCTTTAGAAACGGCAATGGGAGATGTAACGGCGGCAACTGGTGGAGCCGTACCCGACGATGTAATAACTGCACTATTTACTTTTTTTAGAGTAGTCGTGATTTTAGCTTTCGTAGGTGGAGCGATATTAGGAGTAGTTCAAGCTCTACAAGGATCGGACTGGAGACCGATCGCTAATATGATGGGCATCGGCGTAGGACTAGTTTTAGCAATTGAAGTTCTTACCAACTTAATTGTTGGAACTGCATAAGCTACAAAAGTAATAGCAATGAACGGACAACAGCAAAAACCAGAAGAATACATTCGAGTAATTAAAGCTTTAGGTGAAACTCCTAAAATCGGACCAATTCCTGCCGATCTAATTCTTCCCTGGACGATGATTGCGGGAATCTTATTTATCGTCTGTTACATAATTTTTGGTTTAAGCCTACTTTATTTTTTTGCCTTGTCAGTCTGGTTTTGCGGTGCTTGGTGGATACTAACTGGCAATAAAAGCTATGAATTTACCGATCGCCTGATTCCCCTTCCTGGCAAAGCCTACTACAACGCTAATAGCTTATTCGTTCCAGCAACAGACCGAGGTAGCTTCAAACGTATGATGGCGCAAAAAACTAGATCGACACAAAGAAAGACTCCTAACGGTAAAAAGGAAAAAATTGTTCCCTTCCAAGTTGAGTCGAATTTACACGCCATCATGCAGATAAAAATTGGCAGCGATAATTTTACCGTTTTACTAAAATGCGACAAAAATGAAGAGAATTGGTCTGCCACTATTCCTTTTGCTCTATCGGGCATACATCACGAACTAAATTCTGAAGAGATCGATGGACAGGCATTAGCAATTTCGGAAGCTTTAAAAGATATTCCCCCAGGCGAAAGTCTGACAATGATGCTTGGTTGCCGCAGTAAATATCATCAAAGGCTCAAGCAGTTAGAGTCTCGTTCTCAAAGAAAAAACTTACCTTTAATCGAATTAATTCTCGAATCGGAAGCAGTGAGAATTGAAGAAATTACGAATAAAGGATTTCGACAGCAATGGCATCAATATGCTTTTGCTACCTGGACGAGAAACAAACAGGATTTGCGAAAAAAAAGCGATTTACTCGGACAAACCATGAATTGGTTAAACAATTCTATGGGCAAAAAGGTTCGACAATTGACAGATACTGACGAATCCTATCGAAGAGATATTTATATTCAATTGGCGAAAGAAATTTATAATAATGGCTTTCTACCCTGGAAACTTACTCTCGGAACTAAAGCAGAACTAGATTTTCGCAATCTTCAACCAGATGAAGTTTGGTCGGAACTTCTTTGGTATCGCTTTAATCGTTTTGACGAGAAAGATCTATCTAAGCATAAAGAACCACCGCCAATTCCCCAATTGATTACCGTTAGTGAAACTGCCAACGGTAAAAGGATGGAATATCAAGTTACACTCAGCAATCCCTACCATCCAAAAGATATTACTTCTATATTAATCGAAGGCGAAAACGGACGTTCTTCTTGTCCGCAACATTTATCTCGTCGTGACTTGGTAGCTGTTAACGATGAGTTAGTGGCTGCAATGAGCTTAGAAAATATAAGTTTGAACCAAAAAAATTCTCAACTTGGTTGGTCTAGTCGCCAGGAACAGTTGAGATGGATTTGGCAGCGACTCAGTAGTCTTAACGTGCGAGATACAGAGATTTGGCTAGAAATTAGTCCTGGAGATAAAGAACTCGCTCAAGACAATTTGATCAAATTGTCCAAACAAAGTACGGCTGCCAACCTACACGCTTTTGAAAGCGGTGCTGGTTTGGATGTAGGAGCTACTTTAAAGCAAGAAGAAGCCATTGAAGCTCAAAAGCGTCTTCATCAAGGAGCGCAACCTTTATTTGCCGCCCTAACTATTTTAGTCTACAGACAGAGCGAAGCCGAACTCGAAAGAGCCTGCAACCATCTGGCAGACGCTTTTGGTAATGCCAAACTAATAAGAGAAACCCAAGTCTGCTGGAAACTGTGGACGGAAACTTTACCCATAAATTGCCAAAAACAACTACAGTCAACAGCATTGTTTAGCGAACGTCGTCCAACTTTAGATACGACATCTATATTGGGGTTGCTACCTATAACCAAACCTAAAAATATCGAACGCGATGGATTGGAACTAATTTGTCGCGAAGGTGGATATCCCATACACATTAACCTGTTTAAAAACAATGAAAGAGCTATTATTACTGGCAAAGCTGGTTCTGGTAAAAGTGTTTTAGCCGCAGGAGCAATTGTAGAAGCACTGGCAAACGGTGTGCGAGTCGTCGGTATGGATATGTCCAACGCGGGCGAGTCTACTTTTAAGTTGATTACTCAATTATTGGGAAACCAAGGTGCTTATCTTAATATTCTCGATAACAGCTTCAATCTTTTACAACCTCCAGATTTGAGAAGATTTACTTCCAGGGCTAGAAGCAACCGCTTTCGGATTTGGAAAAATTTTACTCGAAAATCTCTTGTCTCTTTAGCTATGGGACAAATAGATGATGCCGAACTAATCGAAAGAGTAGATTCTTTGATTTTGAAATTAATCAACATTTTTTTTGAAGACGACCTTATTATCGAACGATACAACAAAGCTTTCGATTGTGGTTGGCAATCAAAAGAATGGCAGAATATGCCAACTTTACATGACTTGTTATTTTTCTGTTCCAAAGAAAAACTCGGACTATATGATTTTGGAGATATCGAAGCCAGAGCGATCGCGCAAATTAACAATCAGCTTTCTGCTAAACTTAGCGATCCTAATATTGGCGATGCTATTGGAAAACCTTCTAATATTCCTCCCAATCCCGTAATGAAGTTTTTCGCGCTTTCGGGATTGACCAATGAAAACAATGCCTACATTATGGCTTTAGTCGCTCAAGCAGCTTGCTTGAATACGGCTTTAGAACATCCTAAAAGTCTCTTAGTTATGGACGAATGTTCGGTGCTTTTAGGGAAACGCGGTTTTGCCGAGATTGTTGGCGAACGTTTTGCCACTGGTCGTAAGGAGGGACAAAGCGTTTTACTCATCGGTCAAGACCTCGAAGCCATAGTTAAATGTATTGCTTCTAGCCAAATTTTACGCAACACTGACGTATATTTCACGGGGAAAACAACCTCCGATGCTGCCAAAGTTTATTCTTCAGTTCTAAACTTTCCCAACCATCTCATTAGACGCAATGCTTCGGAAAGTTATCGAGCTAATTTACAAAATTTCTATTCTCACTGGCTAGTATCTCGCGACGACCGTTTTTGGGACTGTCTTTATTTTCCTTCGCTCGTTTTACTCGCCGCAGTTGCCAATAGCGTCGATGAAAAAGCAGCGCGAAACAGAATTTTTGTTGATTTTCCCCCTACCCAAAGAGGACAGATAAAAGCTTTATGCAAATTTGCTTATTTGTACAACAAATTTACTACATCAGGTTTGCCGTTGTCGCAGATTGGAGAAACTAAAAATTATGAAAAACCAAAAGTTTTTATTTAATCGCCAACTCACGATCGTACTCTTACCAATTTTTTTAGGATGGTTTATTTTTACTAACGAGCGAGCAGTTGCCCAAAGCTTTGTTGAAGATTCGGAAACCGAGTTTTCAATCGAGCGGATAATAGGTGGAATTTTTACGGATCTATTTCGCCGATTTGACTTAATAGTAGGTCAGATCGATACTTTTCTAGAAGATAAAGGCATTGAAATTCAAAAGGGTGCATTAGGAATACCCGATATTGCCGAGGCAAAAATTGTGTTTGATGAAAATGCCGACCTCGATAAATATGGCGATATGTTTGGTACTCAAACTGGTAGCACTCAGGGAATTAAAGATAAATTACTCCAGCAATATTTAAGAGAATTAGCCCAGGAATATTCGGAAAATAGCGGACTGAGTAATGAAGGACAAGAAAAAATAGCCGAAAAAATTGAAGTTGCCGCAGCTTCGGTTGAAACTTCTGAAACACTGGCGCGAGATAGTACGAATCAAGATGTTTCTCAAAATATTTTGAGAAACATTTCCAATCAACTATCGCTCCAGCAACAAATTGACAATGCGATCGTTTTTGAAATGCAAGAAAGCAAAGTTTCTAGAGGATTAGAGCTACAAATGAATTCCGAAACTCTTTCAGAAATTTCCAAACAAACTACTCGCGCCGAACGAGAAAATCTAGCGGGGATTAGGTCGAGTTTGAGTCAAAACCTTTTAATCTCACTACCAGGACAACATTTAACTACGGACTCAAATTAATGTTTAATTCTTTATTCGATTTAAATGTTTATATCTTTGCTCAAAACGTTTTTGGCAATGAATTCGCCCAGGCGATTATTGAAGATTCAATCGATCTAGCGGCTAATACCGCCAGATCCTGGCAGCGCATTTGGGATATTACCGTAAGTCCTCAAGAAGCTTTGTGGCAAGCAATGGTCGCTCTCGGTCTGTTTCTGGCTGCAATTTCTATCATTTATTTTGCCTTGAAAGAATCAGACCGATTGATTAATAATCCTAGTTGGCGAAGATTGATTACCATGTTTAGAGTCCCTCTGGGAATTTTTGTCTTTCTAAGTGGCAATGGTTTTCTTCTGGCAGGTACGATTAGAACTATACGAGCGATCGCTTATTACTGGTTTCAAAAAGTTCTGGAAATGACTTTTGCTGGTATCAGTTTGAATGAAGCCTTACAAAGAATTCAAAATACTGGTGTTGCCAACGCTAGAGCTAGAGAAATTTTTGCCGACTGTATCGACAAAACTGGTTTGGCATTAGAAGAATGTCTAAACGATCCTCAAAAACAACAGCAAGCAGCCCAAATTTTACAAGGCTTACAGGAAAATTCCCCTTTAGATGGCAATTTGTTACAGCAAGTAACGGATTTTTCTTCTCAGGTAGTTACTACTTTAGTTGCTACTACGTTTCTCGCTCCCGTCCAAACTTTTTTGATTGCCCTGCAATGGGCATTTATCAACGGTATTGAGGTAGCACTTTTCTTAACTGCTATGTTTTCTCCCGTAGCTTTGGGATTATCAATGATTCCTGCTGCCGCTCCTTCTATTATCGCTTGTGCTTCTGGCTTTATCGCTCTGTTTTTTCTACAGCTTGGTTACATTCTAATCGTCGGAGTTTCGGCAAATATTATCGCTCTAACCGAACAAGGCGGTCAGACAATTGGTGTAATTATTCCCGATATTGCCTTTTTAATACTTCTTTCTATTATCGCCCCCCTTATGGCAGGAGCGATCGCTAAAGGTGGAGGAACGGCATTATTTTACGGTATTTCTCGCAGCGCGACTATTGCCACTCGACTGGCTGTAGCGGGTGCTAGTGGTGGCAGTTCTTTAGTAGCAACGACTGCCATGAGTAATGCCAATCGAGTCATTGCTAATAAATAAAGGGCTTCGCCCAGCTATTAGCTTTTAGCTATTAGCCTTTAGCTTTGGTTTTACTGCTAACAGCTAATAGCTAATAGCTTTTAAATAAATAGTTCTTAATTTGACCCGAACATGAATATCGAGCGCATCAATAATAAAGAATTAAAAGCCAAAAAATCTTTAATTGCGGTCAAAGACCGTAATAAAGTTGTCCTGATCCTGGGAATTTTATCTTCAAGTTTGATTGTCAGCATATTACTTAGTTTATTTTTAGCTTTTAATAACTTTCTTTTAGCCAACAAAGAAAAAATCTATGTAGAACAAATCGATGGAACTACCAGTACGGCAATCGAAAAAGATCGTGACTTTCGTACTGATGAAGTAATTATCAAAACGGTTACTGATTGGCTCTATCTCACCTGGGAATGGGACACTAGAATTCCTGGTACTGAAAGCTTGGATACGGGAGTTGCTATAGAATCCAATCGAAACAATCTTAAAGTTCCCACTAAAGTTTATTTAGGTTCTTACCTATTAGAAATAGGTTTCAGGCAGGAATTTCTCAAAACAATGTCAGAAGTTATTCCCAGATCTGTTTTTAGCGGTGCTACTACAAGTAATTTAACAATTTACGATATCAGCCAACCCATAATACGTAAAAACTCTTATCAAGTTAAAGTTATTGCTACTCGTACCGAATTAACAAGTAGCGGTGAAAAATTACAAACTAAATTTAACAAAACTATTGTTTTAGAACCCATCGAACCATATCGCTTAATACTTGAAGATCGCGAGCCTAGTGCATTTAGAAAACAGCTAGAGCAATTATTAAAAAACGGTCTGATAATCACTAATATAGAAAATTATTAGGGTAATGCCTGAAACTACACTCGATAATGCTGAAGTTATTTACTCTTCCGAGAACGAGGAATCACAATTAAACTCAGAAGCCGCACAAATTCCCAAAGAAGATTGGAAAAAATTAGCCAAAGAAGTTTCTTCGGGAGCGAATAGTTCTGAAAACAAATCTGTAGAAACTAATTCTAATGAGGCTTCTAATCCTAATGAGGCTTCTAATTCTAATGAGGCTACTTCTTTAATTGACGAGAAAGAGCTTTACAAATCGAATAATTCTGCGCTCGGTGCTGGCAATCCGCTATTTAGAGTTTTTGCTGCATTGTTAGTTACGGGTTCGTTAGCACTTGCCGTTATTTTTCTTTGGTCTTTTTGGATTAAAATTACAGGTGGAAGTAGCAAGCCAAACAAGGCTACTGAAGAAACAGAAGAAGAAGCACCCGAAGCAGCAGCAGCAACCGAGGAGTCTAGCGAAGAAGACCGTTTACGCGCACAACTTGCTTTTATAGAACAAGAGCGAGCAGTTACTTCCGAACCCACTCCCACACAACCAGAACCAGAACCCACACCGCAACCAACTCCAGAACCCGCTCCACAACCCGCTTCTACCCAACCAACTCCCGAACCTGTAGCCAGATACAGACCGACTCCAGAACCCCAACCAATTGAAACCAATCCCTTAGATGATTGGGCTATTTTAGCTAGTCTGGGGGCTACAGAACCAAATAGTAGTTCTGAGGCTCTAAAAGCAGCAACTCAAACGAACGACATAGAAGAAAGCCAAATTGCAGTTCGTACTACTCCTTCCAATCCCCAATCTCAATCCGAGATATATAAAAATGATATTCAACCCGTAAGCTCGCAATCAGACAATACTAATACAGAACAACTTTCTCCCACCGAACCCGTCGAAATTGCTCGAATAGCAAGTTTGACTATCGGTTCGGGTCAACTAGCCTCGACTTCGCCATCAAAGAGCGAATTATATTCTCAAAGTTTGAGTCCTGCCAGTAAAAAAACAATTTCAACTGGATATGCCAACAAATTAAACAATTTAGCCAATAGCGGTACGACTTCTTCTTCATCAACTCCGACATCGTTTCAATCTTCTTCCCAAATCAAAACCGTTCCTTTGGGAACTTCGGTTAGTGGAACAGTTGCTACGAATATAGTTTGGAGTAATAATACTGCTTCTAATCGTACTAGAGCCACACTAACTCTAACCGAACCTCTAACCAACCAGCAAGGCGAAATAGCTTTACCTACAGGCTCGAATCTAATTGTCGAAGTTGCCCAGATCGATTCAAACGGCATGACTTTACTCGATGCAATTGCGGTTTCTTATGTCGATAAACAAGGGCAATTTCGGCAACAAGCAGTTACTCCAGGCACTTTGCTAGTGCGTGGTGAAAGTCATCAACCTTTGATAGCCGAGGCTATAGGTGATTCTGGTGGTACTGTTTTGGGACAAGACCTCTTAATTGGGGCTTTGGGCGCAGGAGATAGAGGATTTGAAGTTCTTAACGAACCTACCGAACAAACTATTGTCAGAGATGACAATTTTTACGGCAGTTCTTTTCGCAGTTCCACCAGACGCGATCGCTCTTTAGTTAACGGCGCATTAGAAGGTGCATTCAGCACGACTAAAGAACGATTGGAAGCACGTAGCGATCGCTTGGTTGAAGAAGAAATCGCTCGTAGCAAAATCTATCAAATAGAAGCGGGAACGCCTGTATCTATCTATGTCAACAGTTTTTTACAAATTAATAACTAACCATGAGCAAAAAAATTCTCAAATTCAATCTAGTTTCTGGTGCTTTAGGATTCATGCTTGCTGGAATGACTTTTTTACCAGTAACAGCCGAAACTAAAAATATAGGAGCGAGCCAAGCTCAAGCTGAATCGACTACGGTTAATGTTTCACAGGGTAAAGCTACAGCTATTAGCTTTGAAAATGGAGAAACTATTACTTTCGTTCTTCTCAGCGACCAGTCTCGCCACATATACACTCTTAATGCCCCTGTCGAATCGGGTCTAGCTAAATCGATATTTTTGCGGCGCATTCAAAACATTGAGATTCCAGGCACTACTACAACTTCTAGACCTAACTTGTTTGTCGTTACTGCTGACAAAAATGGCAACCAGCAGGAATACGAGTTTGTTATTGTCAATAGCGATGCTCAAGATGATAACAACCGAGTCTCGGTTTCACCTGATGTTGTCAAAAAGCCAGTAGCTACCAAACCTCCACAACCTAAAAATACTCTAGTTACTTCATTAGGTGAAGCTACTCCCGAAGATATTAGATTGGGTTTAGAAACTAAGTTAGAGCGAGGTGCTATAGCAGCCGACGATCCTCTAGTTTTGGCTGTAGCTGAATGTATTGCTTTAAGCTTGAACGATACTCCTTTAAAAGAAGCTGCCCGTTCCTTCGAGCTTCCACTTTCACTATTAAGCGAACTGGGAAAAATTGGTTTACAAGAAGAAACCAGACGCAGATTGATGCCCTTAGAAACTGAAGATTTTAACTCTAGACAATACTAATAGTGTAAGGAGTTAACTATTATGTCCAGCTTTACCTATGTCTTTGGCGATCTCCTCGAACAGCTAAAAGATCCCAATCTACTGTTATTAATAGGCTTGCTATTTATCTTAGCGGTCGCCAATCTCGGAGGAGAGAAGAAAAGTCAGTTAACCAGGGCTACTTTAGCTAACAACAGGGTAAAACTTCGCACCGTTAAAACTGCTATAGAGCAGCTAAAGAGTAATCATATCAATGAAATTTGTCTTTTTTCAGGCTCTTTTCGACGGTGGCAACTCGACTGGTTTATGCCTTTTTGTAAAATTTGGCTTACTGGATATCCACCTAGTTTATTTATTCCTAATGCCAATCAGTCAATGGAAGTTGTCGGTCGTCCCAACTGTGGAAAAACTTTTAGCGTAATCGATCGGGTATTAGGCAGCGCGATCGCACAAAATTATCCTATATTTCTTTACGACTATAAAGGTGGACCACATGGACTTGGAGGACAAATACCTTTTGTTGGTGCGTCTGCGGTACGCCGAGGATATAAATTACGAATCTTCGCTCCAGGTCGAGACTATAGCTGCGTAATCAATCCTTTAGATTTCATTACTGATGATGAGGATATGACTACTGCCGAAACTTTGGCTAAAAATTTTCATGCCAATCTCAGAGGCGATACTGGTAAAACGGATGGATTTTTTGGTCCTGCTGGTAAAAGAGTTTTATTTGCTTCCTTTCTTCTTGCCAAAAATACTATTTATCCCGATTTGGCTATGGCTTTTTGTCTGTTGCAACTGCCTGATTTTGCCAAACGTTTGAAGTATGCAGCAACTCAAAATCTGAAGTATTTTTCTAAATGGGTTCAGATTGGCTTCAAGCAAATAATATCAGTAGCCGAAGCTGAAGAAACTAGTAGTGGAATTTTAGCTGGCGCACAGGATATTATTACTACCTTTATGCAGCACGATCTATTAGCTAGTTTTTTAGGCGAGACTAACACTTCGTTAATTTTAGAGCGAAAAGAAATTTTAATCTTTCAAAGCGACATCTCGCGCCAGCAAGTCGTCAATCCTTTACTTGCTGCCACGATCGAAACTCTCATCAATCAAAATTTTGCTTTTCAAAGAGAAGTTCCTTTGATTTGTAGCTTTGACGAACTAACAACTATCAAAATTGAAAATCTGCCTACTTATGCTAACGAACATCGCTCTAAAGGTTATGTCGGTATTTATGGCTATCAATCTATCGAACAACTAGAAGACTCTTACGGTAAAGGTCGAGCCAGTATTTTACGCAGTCCACTAGGAACTCGCTTCTGGTTCAATCCAGGTAATTTACAAACTGCTCGTGATTTTTCAGCTTATATAGGTGATAAAGAAGTAGTTGTTAAAAACAAAACCACTTCTCGTAACTTAGGCAGCATTGGCGGACAGAGATCTATTAACGAACAAACTCAACTTACTCCTATTCTTAAATCCGATGACTTTACAAGTTTTCGCAAAGGTGAGTGCGTTTACATAAACAGTGCCTCTGAATCGGAAACAAGAGGAGATATTCCCTGGCATTTACGCCGCATAAAAATTCCCAGAAGAGATAAAAAAGATGAAACCAAGTGTAAAAAATTGTGGTCGGAGCAAATTATTCGTAATTTGACTAATCGAGAAATAGCTTCTCGAAAAAATCGCGATTTAGATTCAGAAATCGAAAAAAGAGAAGCTCTAGCAGAAAAACTTTTTCCTTTACCACCAAAATCAGAATCTAATTCTGCATCTGTACATAATGATAAAGAACGAGAGAAAGCAGAAGAATTTAGGTCTTTTATGTAATTAATACTACGAAATCATGAGTTTTGAAACATTACAACTATCAAAAGTAATTCGCAATTGGCAGCTTGCCGAATCGACTAAAAAATCGATTATTGCCAATCCTCCTATATTAGAATATTTAATAGAGCAAAAACAAAAATACCCTTTTCCCTGCAATTATCTACCCAATCTAATAGAAATATATTTTGATGAAATTTGCGTTTTGAAGTACCAAGACGAGCGAACAATTTATCTTAACCAAGACTCCTCAATTTTTTCAAATACACCTAAATTTACTGAATGGAAATTCGATTGCGAATGTGCCATTTTTCAATATGGTTCGGAGCTTATAGTAGACCGTACTAAGTATATTAGCCTAAATTTGAATATTCTTGAAAACTTAAAGTTTACTAATTAAAGGCACAATGAGCGAGCCTCAACAAACAGAACCAAAATTATCCCTTTTATCTACTGCTCGATATTTAAATCGTGAATATGCAACTTTGTTCGCCAAAGCAAGAGAAAACTTCGAGCAAACTAGCAATATTGAATTGAGAAAACCAGTTTTTAATAAAGAAATGTCAAATTCCCCAAATATTTTCGTTCCCGAACAAGAATCAAATATGTACTCGGCTTTTAAAGATCTGATTGCTACTTTAGACGATAAAGTCGAGGGAGTTGAAAATGTTGACTCTCTAAGTGAAGAAAAGTCGGCTAACGAACAGCAAAATGAGCTTGAGTATCTAAATAATGCCGTAGAGAAAAATATCGAACCAAAAATAACAACCGAAGATTTGGTAGTAGATCGACAACAAAACACATTGGTTGAAATCGCTCTAAATTTGACCGAACCCGCAAGAGAAGTTTTACAAGATACGGAGCTTAATGTTTCCCAAATTGGAGACTACCAACTCTGGCGCGATCGCGATGACATAGCCCTGATCGATGTCAAAAACAACGAGCTTATAGTTTATTCACAAACAAATGTAAATATTTTTCCCGAAACCGCTAACTCCGAACGTCTTCAAGAGTTAACTGGCAATTCTAATAGTCTCTGGCAAAAAATTAAAACCGAACATCCAACTCTCGACACTAATTATCGAGCAGAAGCAATATCTTCTGCTGCTAGCAAATTTCAACCTTTAGACCCTACTACTAAAACACGTTCTCAACTCGAATCCCAACAAGTTCCTTCGCTTTCTTCAAGCGAACGACGTTCCCTCGAACAAACGCTTTCACTAGTTAAAGAACAAGTCAATAAAATTCAGGAGCGATATTCTCAAACTAAAAATTGGCTTGGCAAGATATCGGAATCTATTTCACAAAATGTCGAACGCGATCGACATAAAGCTAAAACTTGGTTCGATACTCAAACCCAAAAAATAGCTGCCTACGTTACGACCAAACGTCTGATCGAACACGCTTACCATAAATACCAAACTGGCGAACGAAGACTTGGAGATAATAAGTATAGCGTTGGTGACTACAATATAGAACGAACCAAATCTGGAGAATATCAGATAAGAGATCGCCAGAATAAAACCATAGCAGCTTTTAAAGAACTAGAAGGTAGTATACTCTCAAAGAATCGCTTAACTTGCACTGCTTACAACTCAAATCTTGACGAGCTACAAGGAGCGATGAAGGCATTTAAAGATCCATCTTTAACGGCTAAAGGTACTCAAAAACAAGAAAATACCTACGAACTTCAACTAAACCAAATTATTAAACAAGTTGCAAACAACGACAGGGAAATTTCTCAAATTGGTATGAGTAAATACTCCATCGAGCTTCATAGCGATCGTTTGATTGTTAAAAAGGACAATAAAAATATTATTGAAGCTAATGCGACAGGCACTTTCAGCCAGATTGGTATTTCTGAAATAGATGAAATCAAACGAGAGTTAAATAAAGAAAAACAACAAAAAAGAGTAGATACTATTGCCCCAATACTCTCAAACTATCTAAATCTCAACCAAACTCACAAGGTTGATAAAGCGAGTGTTCTCGTAGAGTACCTGAGCGATACTAAAACTATTATTTTTAGAGACAAAAATAATCCAGAAGAATCTCTAGAAGCTACCTGGAGTAATGGTCGCTGGAACGATTCGGGGAACACCAAAATTAGCGAAGATAAAGAGATTTATTTTGTCTCTGAAGTAGCCCCAAAAGTTAACAAAGCTCTTTCCGAACAGCAACAGATACAAAACCACAGCCAGCAAAAGTCTCAACGTCGAGGAATTCGATGAATAACAATCTTCAAATTGCCGATACTGCCGAGCAACTGGTACAGTTTCTCAATCAAAGAAAAATTATTTCTCATTCGGGGAAGAATTTTACTATTGAGTGGGATGACGCTACAAATATAATTGCTGTATTTGACAATAGTACGGGAAAAAGAGCTTTTTCAGCTTTATGGAACTCTGAAAGCGCGGAGTGGCTAAACACGGGAACGGAATTGTCAGAAGAAATTTTGCAATATGCCGCGCAGCTTCAAACTCTAACAAGTGAATCAGAACCAATTGTTAACTCCCTTCATCAACAAAAACCCATTCGGCAAAATTGCCCGAAACTCCGTTTGAAACCCTAGCTACCATTTAAATTCATGTATACTAGAAAATCGACTTTTCTTGCCATCTTCACCTTTCTAGCTTTAGTAAGCTATGGTACGAATTTTCTTGCTGCTAAAGCTCAATCAAATTCTTCAGTCACCTATGAAATAGAACCTCCTCCCGATTGGCAGCAGCTTTCTTTTGCCGATTTACAAGGTGTAAATGAATCTGGTGCAGTTGGGGATGAATACAATGACTTAATCGGATATGATTTTGAACGAGTTTGGAATGCAGGTGATACACCAGATCGCTTTTTAAAGCTAGGAGATTTGGAAAACTTTCTCGCTCCACAATCTTTTACCTTAGAAGAAATAGCACAATCTACCAAATCCTCAGAAACAATCGATTTTGACAGTCTTCCTCTATCTGAACTCCCCTTATTAGGAGAACAAACTCTATCTTCTTTAATTGAAGCTATTCCAGATTTAAAAAGCTACAGTGCCGAAGAAATAGCTCCAATTGAAGAGCTATTGTCCCAAAATGGATTGTTTACCTCTCGCCAGCAACTAGGACAGTTACTTTTATTCAATCCTAATTTAGGAAAGTTAGAACTAAATAATATAGATCTGACTCAATACAGTGTTTCCTCCATCCCTAACTTAGAAAAAACGAATCTCTCAGAATTTGAAGGTTGGCAAAGTAGCTTTGTCGGCGAGATTCCAGGATTGAGTGAAGTCCCTTTAGACGATTATCCCAATTCCATATCCGACACTGGTTCGATTATTGCCAGGGCTGACTTTATTTGGGGAACTTCTGAAGTTAACCGTCAACACACTATTAGCGGTTCTTATTTAGAGGGTTTTTCCGTTCCCTGTGAAGTTAATTGCGCCAACATCGAATTAGACGATTTTGAAAACATGGGACAAAGCGTTCAGTTACCTTTTGAGGGCAGTCAGTGGATTTCAGGTAAATACCAACAAGTTCTTGGAGGTACGGGGTGTTCGATCGGATACGAACCTACTGGCATTCATCCGTTTGGCGATACTTTTAAAGTCGTCCTTTGGGAAACCTATGAAAATACCGATACCGCAGAAAACATGATTTTTTTCAATTTCCAAACACATTGCGGTGAATCACCCTACATTATTGGTCCTATTCCTAGTCCTTTAGGTTCGATAAAAGTTAATGATTGGATATTTGTAGGCAGTTAAATCAAAAAATTGGCTGGCAAACTTAGTTTATTTATCGAGATTAATTAGTTGAGGTGTAAAGCTATGACTGGTAAACGAAAAGGCAAACTTTCTTTTATGAATAAATACGATACTAATGGAACAAAACAAACTGAACTACAAGAACGTTCGACCATTTATTTGAAGTTTACAACTATAGCTTGTATCTTAGCTTCTATTCTAGCGAATCTAGCTATGATAATAATATTTGTCAATCAATTTAATAATTCTGATAAATTGCTCGATATAAATCTCAAAGAAGAATTACTTAAAATACAACTAGAAAAACAGGATAAAAATGCCGAGTAATAAGAGACTTTTTTCAAAGTCAAATAAAATTTCACCTCCTTCCAAACAAACGATGAAACTTGTCAACTACGCTCGTTTGGGATTAGGAGTTTTTGTCGCGATCGCTATGTTAATACGTTTGGGATTACAGTTTAAATCAATTATGTAAACAAAACGGCTATGTCCGAAATTTTCACCCAACAAGCACTCGAAAAACCAAAATTATGAAATACCGAAAGTATACTACAATCGAGTTTTAGAGCGAGTTTTTCTTTGATAAAGAATCTTTGATTCTTTTCTTTATCTTTTTGAATTCACAAAATATTTTAAAGTTTGCCAAGTGAGCGAAAAAATTCCCTATACTTTAAGAAATTATCAAAAAAAAGCAGTTTCAGATACTTACAATTTAATTCGCCAATCGGTAAAAAGAATATTATTAGTATCTGCTACGGGTTCGGGCAAAACGCTGATCGCAACTAAAGTGATCTTCGACGCGGTAAGTCGAAATAAACGAGTTTTGTTTGTGGTGCATCGAGATATCTTAATTGCTCAAACCTATAATAAGTTCGCTGCGGTCGGATTAAATTGTGGTTTTTTTAAGGCAGGTTGGGAAGAAAATATCGATGCGAACGTCCAGATTGCTTCAGTGCAAACCCTGCCAAATCGTCAGAAATGGAAAGAATGTAAATTCGATTTGATTATTTTTGACGAATGCCATCTTGTGGCGTTTAGCAGTATCTGTCAGCAAATAATGCAAATATTTTTTCCTGATGCTATTTATTTAGGTTTGACTGCTACGCCCTGGAGGTTATCAAAAAAAGAATCTTTGGGAGATATTTATTCAGCGTTAGTATGTACCCCCATGCCCAAAGAACTTATTCAGTCTAATTTTTTAGTTAAACCTTCTTATTATGGGTTAGATTTCGACGTATCTTTGGATGAGATGGAAGTAACCAACGGCGATTACAATGTTCCGCAGCTAAATACCGTTTGCGATCGCCCCGAACTAATACAGCAGCTTTGCCATAGCTGGTTTGATTTGGGCTACAAACGTCGTAGCGTTGCTTTTGCGGTGGGAGTAAAACACGCAGAAAATATCGCCAAAGCGTTTCTAGAACGAGGGATAGAAGCAGCGGTAGTGACGGGAAAAACGCCAATATCCGAACGAAATCAGCTTTACAAACAACTTGGTAGCGGCAAACTTTTAGTTTTAGCTTCCTGTGGAGCTTTATCAGAAGGATTTGACGTACCTGAAGTAAGTTGCGTTATGCTAGCACGTCCTACAAAATCAAAAGCTTTATATTTTCAACAGTTAGGTAGAGGGTTGCGTTTAGCACCTGCCAAACATGACTGTTTGGTATTAGATCAGTCTCAAAACGTTATCGAACATGGTTTTATTGAAGATTTAGAGGAAATTGAATTGAGTTTGAGTGAAGAAGAAAAAAATAAAATTCAAGGGAAAGCTCCTCTAAAAATCTGCCCGACACTTGATGGAGGTTGTGGAGTCTATATTTACGCGACCTGTTTACGCTGTCCTCACTGTGGATATAATTTCGATTTGAAAAAACTCGTAAGTGTTCTGGGTACAAACCGATTGGCAATTGCGACAGATAAAGAAAAGCTGGTTTTATATCGCGAGCTTTTAAGACACGCTTACAGTAACGGTTATGCCCCAACCTGGGCAGCAGTAAAATTCAAAGAAAAATATAATTTTTTTCCACCTTTTGATTGGGGTAGGGGAGCAGTTTTCAACCACCAAAAAACAGACTCTTTATTCGAGCTTTATCAAGATTATTTAGGCAATGCTGCTAAACGATTGAATAAAGACCTAGATTGGGTCAAAAAATATCTTTATTTGGAATTTGGTCACGATCTAACGTTAGAGATGTCGCTCGCTCGGTGAACTACCAAAGCGCGATTCAATTTAACAAAAATTTTTTCAAGTAGAAAATAGAATGAATAAAAAAAAAATCAACAGATATCTAGCAAGATCCGCTGTTTCACTAGAAGCAGCAGAAAAGTATTTGGCTTTGATGCACGAGCGATCGCTCCTTCAGAAGAGAACGATTTTCCCTTTTCTCTACGGGTTTTCGCCAAAATCTCGCAACAGTATTATTCGCTATTGCCAAATAGCGACCAACAATTCTCTTAATGCTTTACTACTAGATGCCAACTACTTAGTTGGGTGTGACTCTAGCAACACTCAAGAGCGAGAGCTTCCTGCCTGGGTAGCCGAACATATAGCAGAGATCGAGCAATTGTCTTTTATTTGCCAAAATTCAACTTCTCTTTCGGAAACTGCCGAACTTTTTGTTGCGGTGCAAAAGTTTTTTATCTTTGCAGTAAAGAAAGTCCGTTCTCTTCCTGGTTGGAAACCAGATTAATACATTAGCTCGCACTACTGACAATCTTAACTAGCAACTCCCATGCTCGACACAACACAGCGAAGCAGGGTGGGGTAATCATTTATTATTGTAAGAGATTTTTCAATGGCTTATGTCTCGACTAGAGCGAAGTTCCTTGATTAGCTTAGAAAATATTTCTTTTTCTCGGTTTTGAGAATTCATACATCTTACCATCGAAATTTTGCTAGAAAGAGCGATCGCCCGTAGGCAATCGCCCTTTTTTCCTCTAATATTGCCTAGATTGGCTAGATTCAATAATTAAATTTCTACATCAATACCAAGAGCGGGATTATTTTCGTGTTTTTCTAAAACATGGGCATAAATTGCCGTTGTCTTGGGATCGCTATGCCCCAAAAGTTCCTGCTTTCAATCCCAAATAAGTATTAGAAATAATTTACCCAGTAGCAGCTTGAAAATTAAGCACTAACTGAATTTCAGGTGCTGTTTGCGCGACACTGTTATTTTTTTGCCTTTTCTTTTTAGGTTTTGCTTTCAATCCCAAACTGCCCGAATTATCTGGGGCGCGGTTGTCCTCAGCTAAAAAATTAGTTGCCAATCCAGGTATGGTAAGAGTTTGAAAGGCATTGAAATAGAGATTGTTTTTACGTACCTCTCGTTTCGCGCACTGCTGGGTTTTTCTTCTATTTTTTCTATTAGTTTTTTCCTCATGGGAAGGGATTGTGAGCGCATCACGCCCAAGTTCTACAATTGTAGATTCCTCCTGCACTGAAGTGCTATGCACCTCCTTCAGAGGCTTAACATTCCCACCTAAAGGCAGGTAGTTTCCTAAGAAATCTGCTTTGGCTCTGATGCAGATTGCGGCTGCTACATCTCTTGGTGCAACATAATTGCACCCAATGTTACTGCATCTATGTGTACGCTGTGATAAGCTTTTTTTCTGGCGCGTGCCACACTTCGGGCAATCCTGACTGGTAAAGTTCGCTTTGACTTTGATAAATTCTCTCTGATGCGCTTTAGCTTTAGTTTCAATCATCGTCAGCAGTTGCCCTAGACCAGCATCGGCAAAGCTTTTATTCAAGCCCGATTTAGCTTTGGCGTTGTTTTTCTCCCATCCCTTACCATCTTCGCATTTTTTGGGTTTTGGTCGTCGATTGAGATTGGCTATTTTAATGTCCTCTACGGCAATCGCACCAAATGTTTTTACTAAATAGCTTGAGAGTTTGTGATTGTATGCTCGTCGCTGACGCTTGGTTCCAAATGTTTTTACTAAATAGCTTGAGAGTTTGTGATTGTATGCTCGTCGCTGACGCTTGGTTCCAAATGTTTTTACTAAATAGCTTGAGAGTTTGTGATTGTATGCTCGTCGCTGACGCTTGGTTTTTTCATGCAGTTTGGCGATTGCCTGTTTGGTTTTGATACTGTTTTTAGAATCTTTCTGTTGTCGGGTTAACTTTCTTTGAAACTTTCGCAATCTCTTTTGTGAGGCGCGATAATAGCGCGGTGGTTTTACTTGTTTACCGAGATCGTCAGAATATATATACTGTAAGCCAACATCTAAGCCACACGCTTTTTGGCTTGGTTTTTCGGTTTCTTCTGGTAAATTGCCGCTTAGCTGAAGATAGTATTCTGATGCCGTTTTAACTATCTGGAGGGTGCGTGGTTTGATTTCTTCTTGCCAACGCTTTTCGAGATTTTTGTTGAGTACTTTTAATTTGCCGAGAACGCTAACCCCAGGACAGGCAAAGGTATTGTGGTTAATGTGTAGGGTTATATTCTCAGGCTGTATACAATAGAGGCTCTTTAAACGGTCGCCTCTCAGTTTACTTTTGAATTTTGGTTGGTGAGCTATGGTACGTTTTTTATCTTTGTATGCTTGCCACGCTTCGGCTAAGTGTTTTAAAGTTCCCGCGATAAACTTGGCAGGAATTCCTTTTAAATGGGGACAATCGGCGTAATTGGTTTTAGTGATATACCCTATAAGTCCTTTAAAGTTGTCGTATTTCAGACGCGGTTGGGGAACGGGTAAAGGACATACAGGATGGGGAGTTTTGCCAACTGAAATCGGACAGCTAGCGGCATACGCATTGGTCTTAGAAAATTTTAAATAGCATTTTCTAAACTCTCGATCGCGTGAAATCACTGAACGGTCATCAGCGCGAAATGAATTCGCGCTTACGCCCACTAATTTTTTCTCTAGCCAATTGTAGTATTTTTGATGGTGAAATTCTAAAAGCAGTCCCAATCCTTCATTCCAGACCCAGCGCAAAGATTCAAGCCAGCTATCGATAGTCGCTCGCTGTATTTTATTAAGTTTTAGCTTGAACTCTACTGTTTTCACGATTTATTAGGCGATCGTTCTGAACGAATAGACGGCTGGTCTGATAATACATTAGATCTATATCAAAAATCAAGAGCTTTTATTATGGTGAATCGTATGTTAAGGTGCGATACAGCAGTATGAATCTCGTTACAGGGTGAAGTTTCGCGGTTAAAAATTTGCCTACGATAGATTTTGAGAAATATAAGAATTTCTGAGAAATTGAGCTTTTAGTTATAAAGATTTGGCAAAAATTTAGCGTAAAGAGCGCGTTCTAGCTCTTGTGGTTATTGCTGTAAATATAAGGCTGAGGTTATGACAAAGAATATATTTGTATTTTTTGTATGCTGCGATAACTTATGGCTACTTTTCAATACAAGCTATTAGACTGAGCGATCGCAAATCGGAGCTAAAATTCTTGCAAGAGATACTTTTTTGAAAATCAACTTTAAAAATATGGATTGTAATTACCAAACTAAGACAAAATTGAAATCAACCGAACCTACAAAAACCAAACAACTTGTTGTTGAAGCCGAACTATCTCCCACTCAAAAAATGCAGCAGCTTTCGTCAGAATTAGAAAGTTTACCAAAAATTGGTAAGCGATTGGCTATCCATCTCGAACAAAACGCCAGAACTAAATTGACTACCTGCTGTAACCAAAGAGAAATTACTCCAGAAACTTTTATTGAAGCAGCTATAGTATTGCTTGAAAATCATCCAAATTTAAAAGAAGCAATATTAAATGAAGCCGAATCTAGGTTGCGTTTGCGAAAACGAGCGGGGTACTTACGTCGAACTATTTCTATGATAGAAGGAGCGTAAGACTAAAGCTAATTCAATCAGACCAGAGAGCGGCAGGATTATGCTCCCAGCGATCGCCAACATGAACGTAGACAGCAGTAGTACGCAAATCGGCATGACCTAATAAATCTTGTACCTGACGCAGTTCTGCTCCCGCTCTGATAGCTAATGTTCCCGCAGTGTGTCTGAGACTATGAGTTGAAAGCGTTCTTCCCGCTTTAATTTTTAAACCACTTTTCTTGAGATAGCTCGTTACTAATGTCCGAATTTGAGAACGAGAAAGACGACTGCCACGACTACGATTGCCTACAGATACGAGTAATGGGGAATCAGTATCGAGCTTTTGTCCCACTAGTTTTCTAGCTACCAAATAATTTTTTAATAGCTCTGCCAGTGAGTGAGTTAGAGGTACGATTCTCAGGTTGCGCTTGCCAAAAACTTTAATTCCCAAATTGTCTCCCTGACGGACTATATCTCCTAAATTGGCACGATGCAGTTCTACCGTTCGCGGACCTTCACGCACCATAAATTCGACGATAAATAAATCTCGTGCTTGCTTGAGTGGGTTATCGATCGCTACCTTTCCTTGAGGTGCGCTCGAAGCTACTATCTCTAGTAATTCATCTACTTCAAATTTTTCTAAAAAAGCAATCGCCGAACACGGATCGGACTGCATCGACGGTGGTTTAATACCGATTGCGGGATTGTGCTTCAGCAACCCTGCCTCTATAGCAGCATCGTAAAATCGCCTTACTGTCGTTAGCTTTAGAGCAATGGTGCTACTTTTTAGCCCTCGTTCCCGATGCAAACTACGACGATAGGCTTTAATTTCTTTTCTACCTGCTAAAGCTGGATTGACTCCAACTCGCTCGCACCAGATTAAATATTGCTTTATCTGGGTAACATAAGTACGTATCGTGTCGTCTGCTGCCGCACCACTTCCCACATCGTGAATTAAAAAATCCGACCAAGCATCCATAAAAGAATTGGGAGCGAGATGGTTTGGGGTAGATGGTGGAGAAGCAACTAACATTACTCGATCTTTCAATTGACGATAAGCGTAATTATCGATTATTGAATTATTGTACTTCTTAACAGGTAACAATTTTCCTTTTTTCAAAAATGCACTTTTAATAAACTGCATTTTTACTCGTTATCGTTTATTTAGAGGCAAGGGCTTTTGCTTATAAAACCTTTTTGATAGCGATTGCCATCGGCAATAGGCTGCGCGACCAATTGCTCTGAAAAAAGAGCTAAAAACGGTACAATTACCACAACTATCTTATTCTTTCAAAAGGCGCAATCGTGGGTAAGTGGAGGAGCAAATACAGAAGAAAAAAATCTAGTTCCAGCAAAAATAATATTGTCGGGGTGAATAGTGCTTTTAGTTCCTTAAGTGCCGAAGAACTTGAACTACGCGCCACTTTGGAACATCAGGTAACAAGCAGCTTTCATACTTCGGGTATGGCACTAGCTAAACTCAACGAACTCCGTCTCTATCGTAACACCCACTCTAATTTTGAAGAGTTTTGTCTTGATGTTTTTGGCTACAGTAGCGATTACGCCTACCTTAAAATGGCGGCAGCTAGAATCTATCAAAATCTATCGGACAATTTACCGACCAATGGTCGGCATTTCCCACTTCCTACCCGACAGCGACAGCTAAGACCGATTGTTAAAGCTAAGTTAGATAAAGATGCCCAACTCGAAGTGTGGCTCGATGCCATAGCTTTAGCAGAAGGGAAAATACCGAGTTATGCTATTGTCGCTGAAGCCGTTCGTCTCTATCTTGCCAAAGATAGCGACAGAGAAAATCCTTTTGTCGAACGTGAGGTTTGTCGCATTGTAGTTAAAGGCAATTCCAAGCTCAAAGGTAAAGGAGACTGCTGGTGTATCGTCAGTCAGGTTCTGGCAAATAGCTGCATGGTAGATACTTGGGCTGAAGATAATATTGAAGTGCCGATTGAGAATTTAGAATCGATGGGCTTTAATAAACGCGAATACAAAAACCTTGAAGATATTGGCGTGCGGATGACCAAACTCCACCAAACGGGTTCTTTAGATGAGGCGGCTTTATGGGTTCTCAACGGACTCTCCAAACTCGATCGCTCCTATTTGACTCCTTTGGAAGAGAAGCTATTACAAGTACTAGAAGCATTCTACGTACAAAACTAACTATTAATAAAACCACACTCAACTAGTAAAGCTCTTTCAATCTGGCTCCAATATTTGTTTTCAATTGCACCAATTTTATTTCTAAATCTAGCCATAGATACAGAACGAATTTTGCTCAAATTTAATCCTCTTTGGCGATCTAGTCCATTTTGCTTGGAAGAAAAAACATTGACGATGAATGGATAGTCTCCCGAAGCCAAAAATGGAACTATGACAGTTGTATCTCCATACTTATTGCCAATGTCGTTTTGTAATACTAAGCAAGGTCTGGTCTTCTTGGTTTCCGAATCTTCAGCAGGATCGAGTCGAACAAACCAAATATCACCCCGTCTAATCGTCTTCGATACCATCCCCTAAAGTTATCTCCCATAAACGATCTTCTTCTTTCATTTGCGAATTATTTTTCTGAGCTAAATATCCTTCGCGCATTTTTTCCTCAAACTTAGTAGCACGATCTTTGGCAATTAAATCATTAATATACTTACTGCGATTGGATACTTGGGAGTTTAGATAACTCAAATTTTCATCATCAACGCTGATACTTATGTTGGACATGATAATATTTAGTATTATTATTACATAATATTATTTTATAATATAACAAACTAATAAAATAGTTCAAAACGAGTTGGCGCAAGCGTATCGAGTGTGCGAATAGGTATAACAACTTTTTTCCAATTTGCTAATGAATCATCGCAACTCGACAATCTGTAGTGTTATTTATTACTTTTTTAGGTAAAAACAATAGTAAGCAAAATGGTAGCAATTGGCGATTGTGTAGCAAGTTTTTGAACTCAGCCAGCACTATGCACCCCATAAGCTGATGCTGCCAGTATTAGCGAATCTAGAGAATCGCTTGAGCTTAAAATTTCTATCGAAGTTTTGCCTTCAAGTCGATAATCTGCCGTAACAAAAAACCTCAATTTATCCCAATTAGGAACTAAATTTTCATCTAAAATTGCTAAAACTTTCTCTAATTCAGGCAAACGCCAGATGAGCTACCAAACCTAAAACTTCAGTCTTTAGTTGCCAGTCATCGGGAGGCGAGAGTTCGGTAACTAATTGGTTGAGGAATGTAACACCCTATCGCCTTCCCGATTCGCTACGCCGACTAGCTTGAATAGTAGAAAAATTAAGTGCGACGCGCCCTTTTCTGCGGGCGATTGCGCTACCGCGCACAGGCTTGCGCCAATCGCTGCTGTAATTAGCGCATAGACAACTAACTTGCTAGCCCTCTTCATCAATATCGAACCTCATATCAGTGGGGCTTTCTCTAGTTCCATTGTTCCCAGGCAACTAAAATTTCTAATCGAGCGACATTTGAAGTCAGCCAGTAAAACGTCTCAAGTCATCAGCAGCGAAGGACTAACAACCAAACATGAAGCATTTTAATTGGCTGCATTTGAATTGTTAGACCGCATCGCCCTCTATAGTAAGTCGGATTAACTATCAAGCCCTACACCAACAATTGGACTTTGTTGCCCTTTCTTGAAAAGGTGTTGAACCGAGTGACCTCTATACTTTTGCCGAATAGCATCCCGTGCAAGATTCCCAATAAATTCCCAACGTTTAGCAGAATGCTGTTTCAACTCTTGTCGATCTCTAGTCTGGTAAAATGTTGAACCAGCCTGGTGCCAACTTTCTATTTCATAAACCTCTCTAATGATACCTGCATAGACAGCCATCGCATAACGCGCATTCTTTCTTCTCGAACCTATAACCCAAATTCCACGAGTTGATTCATATAGTTCTAGTTCACTTATTCCATACCAATACCTCTTATTGATACGAATTAACAGACATGGCTCCTGGATCTCAGCCTGAGTTGGAGCGAACTCCATAAGGAAATCATCTAGGGGTTTGCGGAAGTACTCAACCGCATCTTGCCCACGTATCTGATTTGTAAGATTTTTGATTCCAATTAATTCTATTAGAGCAGTCTCAACTCGCTTCGCTTCCATGTCATCACGTAGATTGTAGGCAATCATGTCGATACGCGGTTCCATGCCACATGCCTTAATATCTGCTATACGAGCAACTTTCTTGGTTTCTTCTCGGTCATTTAAGTGAGATGTTGCTCGCGATCCTGTACCCTTGCCAATATAAAAAATTTGACTATTTCTGGGATCTACATAAGCATAAACGTAATACCCAAGAGCGTTGGCAACATCTGGTGTAATTTCCATACTAACCTCTGCAAACTAGCTATTAACTATCCTTACTTCCAACGTACCCACCGCATATTGCTCTTTTAACAGTGCGTTGCGGAGCTATGCCGTAGGCAAGCTCGCCCTTTCAAGACCAACTATTAGCTATGATTTCCGAACTTACTAGCTCGTTTTCTACCCTTGAAAGAAGATAAAGAGTCGAGAAAGGCATAGAGTTCGTTACCTCGAACAATTTCGACGGCAAAGAAAAGAGACTGACGACAATTAGTACCGAGGTGAGGCATCATACCTTCAACTGCGTTTTTAATCTCTTCAATTCCCGAAGACATAAAATAGTTATCTTGTGAGTCGTGGTAGATAGTTATGGTGGGAAGAGTTTCTATATCAATGTCAGGATTTTGAAGAGTTCTGATTTCTACCATTAGTAATTTTTGAGTCATATTGAGGGTGAAGAATTAGGTTTCTCAAGCCCACGCTGTATTTCAGAGAAATTAGCGTTTGGTATTTGACGGTATTTAATTGACTGTGAGTTCCGAAAGGCGATCGCCCTTTGTCGCTTTGAATTCATCCTACCATTGAAGTCAATGGTAGTCAATGGATGTCTATGGTATAGTTATAGATAGATGTAAGCTAACCAAAGGAAAATCTATGGATGATTTTATTAGTGGAAAACAGACCAAGGGACGAACAGGGACGTTTTATGGAGTCCTCTAACTTAGATGAAAAGATAACCAGCGCAAGACTTCATAAAGGTTATAGACAAAAACTGACTGACATAGCTAAAAGCATGAACATAACTACAGCACAGTTGGTCAGACAAATATTAGAAGACTATGTTCGAGAGTATGAAAGAAATCGAAACCATAGCGATCGATCTTAAAAGCTCATTCCTGATTTATTAATTATTTATTCGTTCGAGTACCAAAAATGATTTCAGAAAATTTAGTATTCGTTCAACTAGCTCAAACTAATAGCTACATCTGTATCATTGAACTAGCGATTGCTTTGGAAGCTCCTGTTTCAGAAGTCCGACAGAGACTACACGATTTGGGCAATCGCGTCGAACAAAACGATAACGATGAATGGCGAGTAGTCAGACAAATCGTTCCAGATAATCTGCTTACAGAATCAGAAAGACAGGAAAGGAACAATCTCGAAATTACCGTTCAGCAAGCCTTTTTTGTTGCTGGTCAGGCTCTCAAACTACTACGCGACAAGAGACTCTATCGGGAAACTCATGCTACTTTTGAAGCTTATGTGCGCGATCGCTTCGACTATACCAGACGTGCTGTCGATTATTTAATTCTTGCTGCTGAAGTAGTTGAAAATCTCAAACGAGAACAAATTGTTCTCAAAACTAATGTACTACCTACAAAAGAATCACAATGTAGACCGTTAGCTAAGTTATCTCCCGAACAACAGAGAGAAGTCTGGCTTACTGCTGTTGAAAAAACTGGAGGTAAAGTACCTAGTGCCAGAATAGTTAAAGAGGTTGTCAATCAAAACAATTCCGATCTAGACATCGAACCTCAGCCAATGAGCAAAGAGATAATCTACAAGCCTGGAACTGGTATCGACTATGTGGTGCATTTGGATGAGGAAACCTACAGATTGCTAGAGGCTTATCAAGATAGAATAGGGACTGCAACGAAAAACGGAGCTATCAGAAGATTATTAGACGATGCGACATAGCACGAGCAAGCAAAAACAAAAAATAGCCCTAAATTTACTGCATCTACTCTTTATTAATAAACTGCGGTACAACGAGAAATGGGAATGCTGGACGGGATATATCGTTAAAAGCGAGGATAAATGGGGAGAAATTCCCTACAAGCAGTTGTTAGACATTGCCGCTCTAATTGCTTCGGGACTGACCAAACAGAGAGCTAGCATTGAGGAGACTAAGATTTTACTCCAGCAGATCGAACGTTGGGTAACTCAGTCTAATGGAAAATTAGTCGAGGTTAGAGAGTCGAAGCGTCGTACCAAATGGTATCCTGCCTGTCTGGTTGAAGCTGCTGTGGATAAGGAATTAAAGATAGCGTAAGAATTAAATATTGGGGCATCTTGTAAAGCCGATGCCGTGTTGACTAAAACCGAAATTGTCGAGAAAACTGTTTTGGTTAATGCTCAAGGTAGGGCGATCGCCAGCTACCAAGAAATCTCCAAAACCAAGCTAGCTTAACGTTATGGGATGAAAAAAAACCGCAGATGTCGTCGCTTGGTTACGTTCTATCGGCAAGGAAAATTTACTAGAATCGGGATTAACGGCAACACCATGTCAATATGTTTCAATAGAACATTTGTCCGAACTTGATATTTTATGGGCAAGCAGATGTGGTCCGCGCCAGTTCCTGCTTGGAGAGTGAAAAAACAAGTGCAATATCGCAACCTTAAATTGACCTTTTTTCTCAACTGATGTTAGTATTAAGAGTAACAACACCTCCCACGCCTCTCAATGAAGCGCACCCAGGGAGGTTACTATTTTTCAGGCTATACCGTGCGGTTTGATAAACCCCATAGAACCTTACAGCAACAATTATCTCTTCTGCAACATCGTGGTTTAATCGTACAAAACTTAGAAGTAGCCGAACGTTACTTAGGGCATCTTAACTACTATCGTTTGAGTGCTTACTGGATTCCTTTTTTAGAAAATCGTCAAACAAATCGCTTTAAAAAAGGCACGAAGTTTGAAGATGTTTTAAACTTATATATTTTCGACCGAGAACTTCGCTTACTAGTTCTTGATGCGATCGAACGAATTGAAGTTTCTATTCGTTCCAAATGGGCGTATTACTTGTCTCAACAGCATGGAGCGCACGCTCATCTTAATGGTGCGTTGTTTAAAAGCACTAAAAAATGGAAACACGAAACCGCAGTAAATTAACTGAAAAATAAAGTGTCGAAAAGTCAGGAAGATTTTATCGTTCATTTGCGTCATAAATATGATGAGCTTCTACCTCCTCTCTGGGCTATGGTAGAAATTATGACGTTTGGAGAACTTTCTCATTGGTATGAAAATTTGAAACATAGACAAGATCGTAACGCTATTTCTCGCCTATACGATATGGACGAGAAAAATTTAGTTTCTTTTTTGCACCATTTAAACTTTGTTAGAAATAAATGCGCTCATCATAATCGACTTTGGAATCATAATTTTACGATTACATTAAAGCTTCCAAAGCAACGTCCTCTTAAAGTAGTTGCTAGTTTGAATCCTAATGCCGAGCGTAAATTGTATAATACCTTGGTAATTTTAGAATACTTACTAGAGATCGTTAGTCCGAATAATCATTGGAAAAATCGTTTATTCAGCTTGCTTCACCAGCATCGAATTGACATTGCACAAATGGGTTTTCCTGAAAATCACCAGAGTTTGGCGGCATGGGTGTAACAAGTCAGATTTTGCTTGAGGAATGAATTATACGAACGGTGTGAAGCGGCAGCAAAAGCAAAGCTTATTGGTACGCGGAGACACCGTAATCTGTTTGTAACCCCTTACTATTTAACTAGCGAACCATTTTTTAGTTAAGTGATTGTGTCTGAGAAAACTTTTAAGAAAAAACTGCAACGAACTAAGGTAAGATTCGATTGGTAAATAGTTTATATAACTATTTTAAATAAGCGTCTCGGCGACACTACTATGGTAAATTCTTTATTTAGTCTTGGTAATATCGACGGTAGCAACGGTTTTGTAATTAACGGTATAGATAAATACGATCGCCTCGGTTCTTCCGTTAGCAATGCAGGAGATGTCAACGGCGATGGGTTTGACGACATAATTATTGGCGCACCTGGTAGCTATAACAACAAAACTGGTGGTTATGGAGAAAGCTATGTCGTGTTTGGCGGTAGCGAACTTGGCAGCGAAGGCAATGTCGATTTAGACTCCCTGAACGGCAGTAATGGTTTTGTTTTAAAAGGTGTTAATAAAATAGACTACTTAGGTAGCTCGGTCAGCAATGCAGGAGATATTAACGGCGATAGTATCGACGATTTAATCGTTGGCGCGCCTGCTGGCATCACTTATTACGGGGAATTTAGAGTAGGAAAAAGCTATGTGGTGTTTGGCGGAACAGAAATTGGCAGTGATGGTAATGTCAAACTAAATTCCATCGATGGTAGTAATGGCTTTGTAATAAACGGCACCGAGGGAAACGCTCGCTCTGGCAATTCTGTCAGCAATGCAGGAGATGTCAACGGCGATGGGTTTGACGACATAATTATTGGCGCACCTAATGCTGCTGGCGTACCAATTTACGACCCTTCTTACGTCGATCGCACTTACAAAAATGGAGAGGGTTATGTAGTATTTGGTAGCACTAATGTAGGCAGTGATGGTAGTTTTGAACTAAGCACGCTTAATGGCAGCAATGGCTTCGCACTCAAAGGTATTGGAGGAGATATCGCTTATCCCGACTTATATTTCGGTCTTGATTACGCTGTGGCTCGTTTTGGTTATTCAGTTGGCGGCGGGGGAGATATTAACGGCGATGGTTTTGATGACGTAGTTATTGGCGCACCTGGTAAAGTATCATATGAGGGGTTCGTTGGTAATCGCGGAGAAACTTATGCGGTATTTGGAGGCAGCGAAGTCGGCAGCAGTGGCGCAATTACTGTAGACACGCTCAATGGCAGTAAGGGTTTTGTGGTAGACGACTCTTCTGAAAAAGATTTTGGTATTTCTGTAAGCAATGCGGGAGATGTCAATGGAGATGGCTTTGAAGATCTGTTTATTGGAGCGGCTTTTAGAGAAGTTTCACGATATGTTCTAATAGAGTCGGGATTAGGCTATGTAGTCTTTGGCGGCAATGAAGTTGGAGATAGAGGTAGTATAAATCCTAATGCGCTCGATGGCAGCAACGGTTTTATTCTAAAAAGTAGCGAAGAAGGAGATCTTTTAGGTCGTTCGGTAAGCAGTGCAGGGGATGTTAATGGCGACGGCTTTGACGATTTGATTATCGGTGCGCCTAGTGATGGCGGAAATTATTATTATTATGAGCCTGGTTTGAGTAAGAGCTATCTTGTGTTCGGTGGCGAGAAAATTGGCAAAGATGGCACGATAGAGGTAGACAAAATTGATGGTAGTAATGGCGTAGTTTTAGAAGGCATCAACAATTTTAATGGTACTGGTTTTTCAGTTAGTGGCGCGGGAGATGTTAACAACGATGGCATTGACGATCTGATAGTCGGTGCGCCTGATGCTGGTAATCCAACTTCTCTTTCTGGTCGTACCTATACCGACCGTCAAGGAGAAAGCTATATCATCTTTGGCAACGCTGCACCCCAGTTAGACATCAACGGCGAAGATGCAGGCATCGACTTGACTACTACCTTTAGCGACAGTTCCGTTTCAATTGTCGATCGCGACAACCTAATTCTTACTGACTCAAATTCTAATACTCTCTCTCAAGCGACAGTAGAAATTGCCAATCCTCTCAATGGCGAGAATGAGTTTCTTGCTGCCGATACGGCTAATACTAAAATTGTGGCTGATTACGATGCCGTTACTGGTACGCTCTCTCTTACGGGCAAAGACAGCATCGCTAACTATCGTCAAGTTTTAGAAACCCTTACTTATAACAACAACGCTGAAGTTGTCTATAGGAGCGATCGCACCATTGAATTTACAGTAGATGATGGCGCGGCTTTTAATAACACCAATGCTGTGGCTACAACTAAGATAGACTTTGACTTCAATACCAATATTTCAGATCGTGGCGGTCAAAATACTTTTACCATCAAAGCTGGTAGTGGCGAGATTACTATTGCCGACTTTGGCGGCGTGGGTACTGGTATTCGTTCTTCTAAGGCAGTTGTTGAAGAAGTCGATACCCTAAAGTTTGCTGGTTCGCAATTAACTGCCGATAATCTGATTCTCACTCAGAAAGAGCGCGATTTAGAACTTACTTTTGATGGGGTAGCCGATACTAAAATTATTCTGTCGGATTTCAACTTAGAACAACTAGATAACTTACCATCTGGTATCGGTAATATCTTATTTAACCGACAACAGACAATTAAAGATAGCTTTGATGTATTTGATGCCGAACAAATTCGCTCTCGCGTGTTTAATTTCAATACGGCTACTTTTTTAAACGATTTAGATAATACGCTCCAAGGATTTAACAACTCTGACGATGTTATTAATAGTCAAAGAGGCAATGATGTCTTGCTCGGACGTTCGGGTAATGATACCCTGCGGGGTAATGGTGGGGATGACCTATTGCTCGATGGCGGTAAGGGTAAGGATCGCCTTGACGGTGGTAAAGGGAATGATGGCTTGTTTGGGGGTGCTGGTGTTGATGGGTTTGTGTTGAGAAAAGGTCATGGAACGGACACGATTTTTGATTACGATAGATTTAATGATTCGCTGGTGTTGGCTGACGGTTTGGAGTTTGAAGATCTGGCAATTACGGGAAATCGCGATCGAACGGAAATCAATTTGAGTGAGACTGAGGAGGTTTTGGCGATTTTGATTGGGGTCAATGCTAACTATATCAACGAGTTTGTTTTTTCGTAACTAATTGCTCGTTTGGATTTGTAGCAGCAAATAGTTCATAAACAAAACTACTCGAAACGACAGAGAAAGTGCCAGTAATCGTCGGATACTGGTTCGCTAGTCAGAGTTAAAAGAAAAAAAACGCCAGATGAACCGCCAAACCTAAAACTTCTATCTTTAGTTGCCAGTCGTCGAGAGGCGAGGGTTCGCGCTTTTTAACGGTCGATCGTTCAAACATCCTATCGCTCTCCCGATTCGCTACGCCGACTAGCTTGGAAAGGAGAAAAGTTGAGGGCGACGCGCCCTTCTTTGCGGGCGATCGCTGTTGATAGTCATGATAAACTTGCCAAATAGTATCGTAGTTCTCTGTTTCTTGTAAGAAATGATTATTTAATTAGTGTTTTTCAACTTAATATCGGCTAACCTCAAACAAAGGTAAAAGCAGGATCGCTCAGTTTCAAATCGACAGAAACGTTTTCTAATAGAGCGATATTTTCCGAACCAGCAGTAGTGTTAGCGTCATAAACTAGCTTGGCATCAACATTACTCGAACCGTTGGGTAGAAAGAAAAGAAGATATTCATCTACAGAACCTGATAGCTGCACCTTATCTTGTTGGGGATTGAAATCTTTCAGACGCGCAAAATTGGCATCTCCCGATGTAAAGTTATCGCGATCGTCGTAAAAGACACTAGATTTGTTACCCAAAACAAAAATATCGCTACCCGCACCACCAGTTAGAGTATCTTGTTCGCCAGCACCCAAATTACTATTAAGCGCGACACCAATTAATCTGTCGTTGTCATCGCCGCCGTCAAGCAAATCGCTATTCTTACCACCGACTAAAGTATCGTCACTATCACCACCGTTAAGAGTGTCGTTGCCATTGCCGCCATAGATACTATCTTTGCCTAAATCTCCCAACAGGCGATCGCTTTCCGACTCGCCGCTAAGGGTATCGGCACCAGTACCGCCAACGAGAGTATCATTACCAGCACCGCCATTGAGACGATCCGAGCCATCATTGCCGTTAAGAATGTCTCGATCCGCACCAGCGATAAGAGTATCTCGACCTTTTCCACCAACAAGTTCGTCATCACCGCCAAGACTTGATAGGCTATCGTTGCCAGCCAGACCAATAATAAGATCGTCTTTTTCAGTACCTGTAAGGCGATCGTCTTTTTCGGTACCAGTAAGTATCGATGGCTTAAAACCATAGATAACATAGGCATCATCTACAAATTGAGAATAATCTGAAGGTGCGCCAACTATTAAATCGCTCAGACCATCGCCATTGATATCGCCTGCATTGCTAACCTCTCTACCGAATAAATGGGAGGGTTTAACACCTTGGAACGTAAAACCTTCAGTGACATCGAGATCGGCTATATCGAGCGCGGGGTCGAAACCCTTGTCACTACCAAAAACTATGTAAGCTGCACCGAAGTTATTAGAATCGTCACCATAAGTATAATTATCAAAAAAAGGCGCGCTCACAATTATATCGTCAAAGCCATCGCCATTGACATCACCCGCACTGCTTACCGCACTACCCAATTCATCTGAAATATCTATGCCTTGAAGTTTGAAGCCATTACTACCGTCGAGTTTGTTGAGATCGAAACTTACATCAAAACCACTTTTCCGACCAAAAATGACATAGGCTTCACCGCGATAACTATTACTATTGCTAGAAAAACCATCTCCATCAGGTGCGCCAATGATTATGTCATCGAAGCCATCACCATTAACGTCACCCGCGTTACTTATAGCACTACCTAAAAAATCACGTTCGTTTCGACCACTTACCGTAAAACCATTATTGCCGTTAAAATTGTTTAGATCGAAGTTGGCACTAAAACCATCTTTACCAAAAATGATATAGGCTTCTCCTTTATAACTATATTTACGACCAGCTTCAGCATTAGGTGCGCCAATAACTAGGTCGTCAAAACCATCGCTATTGATATCCCCTGCATTACTTACCGCTTGACCCAAACTATCGCGTCCGTTTAGACCTCGAACTGTAAAACCGTTGTTGCCATTAAGATTGTTTAGATCGAAATTGGCATCAAAACCTTCTTCGCGACCAAAAATTACGTAGACCTCTCCCGCACTCACATTATCGCCAACCTTGACATTAAATGCTCCAACAATCAGGTCGTCAAAACCATCACCATTAACATCACCTGCATTGCTTATTGCGAAACCCAAGCGATCGTTTTTATTAATGCCTTGAATTGTAAAACCGTTTTTACCGTCAAGACTTGCTAGATCGAAATTAAGATTAAAACCATTGGCTCGACCGAAAATGACATGGGCTTCGCCGCGACTGTCGTTAATATAAGAGGTGCTAACGATAAAGTCGTCAAAGCCATCACCATTGATATCTCCCGCACCGCTTACTTCTTGTCCTAAGAGATCGCGTTCGTTTAGACCTCGAACTATAAAACCATTATTGCCATTGAGTTTGTTTAGGTCGAATTCGGCACCAAAACCTCCTTCTCGACCAAAAGCGACATAGGCTTCACCGCGACCATCGCTAAGATAATAGATCTGACCATATTCGTCGTAACTTTTTAAAGCTAATCCCGCACCAGGTGCGCCGATAATAAAGTCATCTAAACCGTCACCGTTGATATCGCCTGCATTGCTAACGGCTTCACCCAAACCATCGGAATTAAAAAGTCTGTCTAAACCAGCGAGCGCAAAACCATTGTCGCCGTTTAAGTCATTTACATCAAATAAAGTATCTACCAAGTTATTTTCTCCGATTGCTATTAGATAATTAACAAACGCTGCTCTTTTTAGAGTTTCATCGGTAAATACCGACCGTACTTAGCTTAGCCTTCAAATTTCAAATTGACACTCAATAATTCTCTTTTGTTCGACCAAACTACATTGGGGTATATCGCCTCAAACCGAGGCAAAATCTATTTAAAAAAGTGACCAAATTAGTTTGGTAAAGATTCTAAATGAAAAATGCGATTAAAAAATCATGCTGTTTGTTAAAGCACAATCAGCAATAGCTGGTTGCAAAGCTAAGGAATTTAAAGCCAGAATTTTTAGGGAGGCAGAATCTAGCTGTGGTTTTGCTCTTTCATAGAGAGCAATTGAGTCTTCGCTGTTATGTGCATTACTAAAAATCAAGCCATCAATTGTCCCGTAGATTTCTGTTTCTTCGTAAAAATATTTTCCCCACAATTGAGACAAATTACGCTCCGCTATTTGACTTACCGAGCTTAGGGTTCCAGCTTTCATAGCGGCTGCACCTCTTAAATCTAATAATTTAATTGACTGATTTAAAGTAAGTAGAGCAACTTCATATTCATCTACTTCAATGACTCTAGTATCTCCAAAAACTTCTACTAAACAACAACTAAGAGTAAAACCCCAATAGTTAATTCCTCTATCTAGATCGTCTTGAGGTTCTTGATAACTACATCGATGATGATCGAATCTCGACCTCGGACCATTAAATCGAAAACTAATTGCTGTTGTCTTGTATCTATTGGGATTGTAGATTCTTCTAAGAATAGTTCCTACTTCTAGTGTTTCAAATTTGGGAGAAATAGGAAATGTTGGATCTGGAGGCGGAGAATTTATCTTTACCACTACTGAGCTATTCCTACTCCTCTTGCCTCGGTCAAAACTTTTTCTACTTCTCGATTTTCGAGCATTTCGAGGGGAGTTTTGCCTTCAAATACAGGATTATGACGGGTTAACCAGCTAATTTTGGCAAGGTTTGAGACATTTAATGCAGCAAGTACTAATGGTAATCCTTCTATTACTCTATCTGGACCATTAATATCAAATTGCCATAGTGGGTACTTCCATTGACCATTATCTTTAACTGCCAGCAGAGTTTTATTTTTTACTCGATCTAGTGGAGTCTGTCTGGAACTGCAATCTAGTAAGGTAGCTACCTCCGCTCCCGAAATACTATTTTTCAATAACGAATTTCTGATAGTAAACGAGTTAATCAAATTACTCAATAGAAGTTCTTTTACTTCTTCTTTTGTATAAGATTTTCCTGATATTTCATCTGCTAAAAGCTGCTCCTCAATTGGAGGACAAGGTCGAACAGCAATACTTTCAAACCTTTTCTTTAGAAGCTTCTTGGTTTTGGGAGACATATCTGAGATTAAGTGTTTAACAGAAGACAGTATTTCGCGATCGCTATCGTCGGTAACAGTAATAGTACTCATTTTTAAACTCCAGCGTAAGAGATGTCCATTAACTATAGCTAATTTGCTCGATTTCTGCAAGAGATGTCCAATATAGCTTTACCCTAACGGTGTGAAGCGGCAGCAAAAGCGAAGCTTATTGGTACGCGGAGACACCGTAACTCTCTAGCTGTAGACAAATTTACTATCGCATTGCATATATATTTAAGTATTCTGAATTACTTAAATATGTCTCCTGTTCTATGATAATTTTGCCAAAATTATGAGTCGATAGTAATGCTTTAATCTTATCAACTCTGCCTCCAAGATCGTGAACTTCAATCACGATTTGCTTGATTTTACTCCAGTCTTGATTTTTAATTCCGAGTAACACATCCAATTCGCTTTTTTCTACGTCAATTTTTAGCAGATCTATCTGTTGAATATTATGTTCGCTAATGATTTGTGAAATTGTTTTTACCTGACAGACAACTTTTTTCGACTTTAATTTTCTATTAAGCTCAAAATCAACAACCCAAGTCTGCAAAAAAGAAGGTAATATGCGAATCAAACGTATTTCATTTATAAAAGTAGCTAAAGCTTCAATATTATGAAGTATAACTGATTTAATAGAATTTCTAAACTCTTCAAGATTTTCTGAATACATTGTTGAAAATCCGCTGGCACCAGGAAAATATTCAAAAATAACTTCATTTCTAGTCTGATTCGATATGCCATAATTGTATATTTTTATTCGATCTGAATCGAGACGTTGCACGTTGAGTTGGAGAACTTCAAATATTTGCGGAATAGGTTCAAAAGCGTAAATTTCAGGATTTCTGCTACAAAGTTCGCAACAATAAAGGCAAAACATACCAATATTAGCTCCTACATCAAAAACTACGCTATTTTCAGTCAAAACAATTCCATGCTTAACATAGTTTTCCATTTGGTTATCTAAAAATTCAATTTCTTCTTTATTTAGATAAAAAACTTTCTTCTTGTTAGCTAACTGCATTTCACGAATAGATTTATTCATAACATTTAGTTGTATAATTAATCACTTGTTAAATATAAACTATTTTGTTTACTCAAGAGCAAAACATTTGTAGTTTAGTATGCTATTTTAACTTTTTATTTTTGTTTACAAAAGTTAAATTTTGTATATTGTACATTAAAACTTTTTTTTTATTGTACACAATATAAGTAGTATTTTTGTGAGGCTTTTTTGATGATTTGTATAAATTGAAACTTAATAAGTCGCAAAATTTTATCTGTGATAAGATTAAAATTAATTAAGTCTCTCGTGAAAAAGGTATTTTTTTATTATTAAGCTGTACTATATATTAGAGCTTTTAAGACTGCGTTTTCTTTCGGCTCTGCATTTGTGAAGATTTAAAAAGCAATTTTGAAAGTTTTAAAATATATTTTTATATTTTGTTAGTCGTGAAGAAACTAATTAACTATTTTTTTATTTGCCTTTCTTTAACTATTCCTTCTTCCGTAGTTGCTCAGATTGTTCCAGATACGTCTTTGAATACCGAAAGTTCCACGATCGACTCGATTAATGAATTACGCCAGCGCATAGAAGGCGGAGCGATTAGAGGAGAAAACCTGTTTCATAGCTTTCAAGAATTTAATGTTGGTGAAGGTTTGGAAGTTTATTTTGCAAATCCCGCAGGGATTGAAAACATCTTTTCTCGTATTACAGGTAGCAATGTTTCCAAGATATTTGGGACATTAGGAGTAGAGGGTACTGCTAATCTGTTTTTGATGAATCCCAATGGCATTGTTTTTGGACAGAATGCGGCGATCGATGTTGGTGGTTCTTTCATAGCAACAACGGCTGAAAGTATTAAGTTTAAAGATGGTATTGGCTTTTCGGCAACAAAACCTTTGGCAAAACCTGTTTTAACAGTTGAAATTCCTGTTGGCTTGGGTTTTGGAACAAACTCTAGTCCAATTCAGGTAAAAGGATCTGGTCACTCCATAGTTGATACATTCACTTTTTTACCGTATCAAAACATATTAAGTAGTGATGGGTTAAAAGTAAAGCCGAAACAAACCATAGCTTTACTTGGAGGAGACATCATTTTAGACGGCGGAAATATTACAGCCGAATCTGGACAGATAGAACTTGCCTCTGTAGCCAACGGTGAAGTTAAATTAAATAAAAATAACACAAGCTGGAATTTTAATTATGAAAATATAAACAGTTTTGGAGATATACAAATAACAAACCGTTCATCAGTCAATACAAGTGGTTTTGGTGATGGAAAAATTAGTTTTCATGGAGATGAAATTGAAGTTTCATTTGGTTCGATTGTCATGAATCAAAATCAAGGTTCCAAGCCATCTCAAGCCATTAGCGTAAATTCAAGAAAACTCGATATTAACGGCGTTTCAGAAAATGGTGACTTTCGCACTTCTTTCGGTAGTATAGCAGCAGCGCGAGGAAAGAGTAGCACAATCAAGATAAATACAGAAGAATTTTTTCTTCGCAATGGGGCAACATTGGGAACTGCAACTTACGGAATTGCAGATGGAGGAAATGTAGTAATCAACGCTATAGTGTCTGTAAACTTATATGGGGCGTGGTTATCACCTCTTGCACCAACTGCAAGCTTCTTAACTGCACAGTCAAAAGGTCAGGGAAACGCGGGAAACATTTCTATAGCCACAAAAACTATGAACGTTAGTTTTGGAGCTGCGGTAGGATCGCTTGCTTTAGGCTCTGGAAATAGCGGAAACCTTACGATTAATGCTACCGATTCGATATCCATCGTAGGAGATACAGATCCAAATGCTCTCATGAATAACAGTGATGTTTTTGTCGCCACTACTGCATCTGGAAATGCAGGGTTTTTGCAAATAGATACAGCCCGTTTAAGGATCGTAGATGGAGGAAGAATTAATGCTGCTAGCTTGTCAAGCGGAAGTAGTGGAAAGGTTGTTATAGATGCAGTTGAATCAATCGAACTTATAGGTGGTAGTACGGATTTTAATATAACTGGTCAAATTTCTTCTTCGGCTAGTCGTGCTGAAGGTTTTTCTAGAACTTTAGCGATACTTGAAAGTCTAGAGTCTCCAACAGGAAACGCTGGAGGTGTCGAAATTAATACTCCTAAACTAAGCGTTAGCGATAATGGAGAAATAAACGTTCGTAATGGTGGGATTGGTGATGCTGGAAGTCTTCAAATAAATTCTGATTTAGTCAGTTTTGACAATAGTACTGTTGCTGCGAGTACCATTTCAGGTGATGGTGGCAACATTAATCTCAACACAGATCGCCTTTCCCTATCAAATAACAGCCAAATCTCAGCTACAGCAGGAGGTGTGGGAGATAGCGGTAATATTGACATCACTGCCGACACCATCCTGGGATTCAACAATAGCGACATTACTGCTAACGCCTTTGAGGGAAGCGGTGGCAATATTGAAATTACTACCGATACAATCATCGGACTCGAAGCACGACCTTCACTGACTCCAGATAACGATATTACTGCCGATTCGGAATTAGGTATTGACGGGACAGTAACGATAAACTCTCCCGAAAGTAATGCCGAGGAGGATGTGATAGTCTCGGCTAGAGAACTAAATCTCGAATCCTATCGAGAGCTATTAAAGGGAAGCTGTTTAGATCCCAATCGTCCCGAACGCTCGGAGTTAGTTTATCTAGGTGGTGGAGTTCCAGAATCACCCTATAACTTTTTTGACGATGAAGACCCTATAGTGACGGCAGACGAAGTACCTTCAGAACCAAAACCAAATTCCAAGCCGAGCAATCGACAAACAAATAACAATGTACCTCCAATCTGGCAGGAGGGAGATCCCTTAATCGAACCTAATGCGGTACAAACTAACGCAGATGGCAGAACCTTTCTGGTTGCAGTTCAAGAACGAGAAATTAGTCAGCCTCAAGTTTGTACGAGGGAAGCTGCCGATTTGAAGTGATTTGGTAGGCGATCGCCACATCACCAATCGCCAATGAGATTAAGTGCTGCCCAAGTTTGGGGAAGAGCGAGTTGGCGAATTTCATTTATTTGAATTTTTTGGAGAGCGATCGCCTTATTGACGTTATTTTCCTTTATTTGAGTGTAAAAGCTTTCGATCATTTTTGATTGGTCTTCGTCCTCTACCTCCCAGAGACTGCCCAGAGTAGATGCCACACCGCTCCTGGCGGCTACACCTGCCAGTCCCAACAAAGCGCGATCGCTGCCGACTGCGGTTTCACAGGCACTCAAAACTAAAAGCTCGATCGCTTCAGGACTGGAAAGTAAAATATTTTCTAGCTGGGCTGTCGAAATTTTTTGGTCGTAAGCCAAAATGAATGAGGTTTCAGCAGTTCCGCCGAAATAACCGTGTGTTGCCAAATGAAGTACAGAATAGTTATTTCGTTCTAGTTGATGGGATAATTTTTCGACAGTAAATTGGTCATTGAGAAACTTGTCTCCACCAATGAGATCTCGAACAAAAGTAGTTTCTGCTTCGACATTTTCCAGTCGCGACCAACCAGAACGAGCGGCTTCTAAGCCAAAAACCAGGGCTTCTAAATTTTTTCGTTCGCTAGTCGAAGTAAAATTCAAACCAATTGAGGAGACACTTGCCCATTTTTCTGCCAAAAACTTCTTTCTCTCTCTATCGTATAAAGCTGCCATCGGTAGATTTCGCAAAATCCCATCGTGGATAAAAACCAAAACCTGAGTGTTGGTTTGTTCGAGTTCGGTTGCAAAAGACTTAATAATTAGGTCGTAGAAAAAGCTAGAACCATAACGAAATTCCCAATTATTGCCATCAGTCAAGTTTTGATGCCACTGTTTGGCTAGTCGGACTAGTTGCTTCTTGGAAATTTTTCTACTACTTTTTAGTATCCTGCCATCTTTAAGCTGAAGAATAAAAAATACTTCGTCTTCTAAAATAATCGAATTTATTAAAGCGGCATTTTTGTTTTTTAATAAGGTTTGACTCGTTAAGTCTTTTTGAGAAACTTCAAAGCAATTGTCACCAAAATAACTGCGTAGTTGTGCCAATCTCAACTTGTCATAAACTAAGAGAGCTTCAATAAGACTAGCAGAAGTCGCTGGAGCGGCTAAAAGTAATTTTAAAGTTTCACGATAAATTGTTTCGATTTCTCGATTGAATTTAGCTATCTGCTGCGATTGCTCCGCTCGCTCACTAACTAGATTCTGAGAAATAATATCGATTGAAGCAATAGCCCCTCGATAAGCTTCTAGTGCTGCATTCTTATTGCCAATTTCTCGATAAATTCTTCCCGCCAAACGTTGGGAGCGATAGAGGCTGTCATAGGCAAATGCCGATTGCGATAAAATTTGAGCCTTACGAGCAAAATCAATTGCCGTTTCAAAATCTTGAGTTTCTTCGTAAGCATAACCCAATTCCAAAAGCACATAGCTAGTAGCTGCCTCGTCGCCAATCGCTCTAGCTACAGTATCGGCTTTTTCCAACCAACTAACCCTACGAGCGCGATCTATTTTCGCCCAATTGAGCATTAAATAAACACTCGATCGCGATGGCGGTAAATTGTCTAAGATATTTCTCCCTCTTTCTAAGTATCTAGGACTGAGTTGTTGCTGCCACAGACGACTCCATTCGATTAAAGCGCGAACGGCAGAGGTTGAAAATTCGTTTTGACTCAAATCGACAGCGCGTTTGGCATATTTTAGAGCTAAGGTGCGATCTTCTCTGGCAAAAGCGCGATATTTGTCGGCTTCATTTAAAGAGCGAATTTCTCGCGCCTTATTTAGATAGTTTTTTTGACGCTCTTGTAAAGTCTTAACTAAATTATTCAGGGTCGATAATTGCGATAGAGAAGTTGTTTCTTTTAAGCTGCTAGAGTATGCTGATATAGCTTTATTGTATTTTCCCATACCGCTATAGGCGTTACCAAGTCTTTTTTGAGCTAGTACCGAATAATGAGTTGGAGGCGATAAGGCTAAAACTCGTTCTAATTCGTTTATAGCAGGTTGATATCGTCCCAATTCTATATATCCTTGAGAAAGTTCGAGCAAAGTTTCCATTTCTTCTTTGACTTGGTTTTGGGCGCGATACATCGTTGCCCGCTCTTGTAGTTGTTCTACTGCTCGAACTAAATTACCCTGTTGCCAAAGCGAGTAAGTATTTTCGTTTGATTCGCTTTCGAGTGAGGCTGCTGTAGGCTCGGCAGAAACAGGAGCTTGAAAGCCCAATCCTGCAACTACTGCAATAGAGCCAAAACTCAACAAACAATTGCTATTTTGCCAACTGCTCGACATAATAAATTAGTCTTTATTAAAACCTTTAATTGTAATATTATCAGAAAGTAAATGTACCTAATACATTTGCCTCACTTATCAATAATTTATAATTTTTTAAATAATTTCTTAAGGGGAAAATGATGTTTAAAACCAAAAATTTGCTATTTTGTTTGATTTTTTTGGGTTCCATTTTTTCGTTTGAGCTAAAACTCAAGGCTAACTGGCTACAAGGCTATGTTCCAGCTTCTGATTCACGGGAAGTAGAACAGCGACGAACCGTAGGTAGTGGTTCTCGCTCAAACTGCCGAAGCAATATCGCCAAAAATTCGGTAACTTTATTAGTTCCCGAACTTGAAGTAGTTCATCAAACTTCTGTTGAAAGACCAACTTTATATCTTTCTGCCGATAAAATTTCTTCAAAAAAAACGTTTGTGTTTACGCTGGTAGATCCTCAATCTGCCAAAACACTAGTTGAGAAAAATTTTCCTGTTTCGGAGGGAATCAATCGGATCGAGCTACCCGAATCTACGCAACTCGAACCTAACAAAACTTATCTCTGGTATGTCGCTATACCCTGCGAGAATAATTTAAATGAATATCGAGAAGTCCTCGGAGCGGCGATCGAACGTAGACAGACCTCATCGAAAGTAGCAACGCAACTTCGTACCGCTCAAAATGAATTGCAAAGCGCAGCTATTTATGCTCAAAATGGTTTCTGGTATGATGCCTTAAATTTAGCAGTTGAAGAACGCAATCGCTCTAATTATTTAGAGCAACTACTTAACAGTGCAAAAGTTTCTCAAAACAATTAAACAAAACATTTGTTGCCATTCATGTTGGTTAGTTTTTTTTCGCAATCCTCTAGAAAAATAGTTAAATACGTTTTATTGACAGTTGTTTTGCCAATAGCGTTTCTTAGCTTGAGCGGTATTTTAAGAATTTTAGATCTAGCAGTATACGATCTTGGTTTTCACCTTCGTCCGTCAGAACCAATGGACGAAAGGATTGTCATAGTCGAATGGACTGAAGAAAATCTTCAGACTTATGAAGAAACTACGTTTTCTGACGAGAATCTGGCTGCATTAGTTGAAAAAATTCAAGCGCAGCAACCGAGCTTAATTGCTTTTGATATTTATCGAGACATACCCGTATACTCGCCGCGCCTCAGCGACGAAGAAAATAGTCAAGCCTACAAACGTTTGCAAGAATTATTTCGCTCTACTCCCAATTTATTCGGCATTGAAAAAATATTAGAACCAAAAATTAATCCTCCAAAAGTGCTTAAAGAGAAAGAGCAGATTGCCGCAAGCGACCTACCTAGCGACCGTGACGGTTTTATTCGTCGCTCCTACATCTTTCCTATTTTGAGTAAAGAAGGAGAACCAAGAGATGTACCTTATATTGGTTCGCGATTAGCAGGTGAATATTTAGTAAGAAAAGGATTAAAAACGGATCTACTCGATAATAATTCTTTAATATTTTATGACGATGACGAGCAAAATTTAGTAATTCTAAACCCTTTGAAAAATTTTGCAGGTGCTTATAATGACGATCGACAAGGTTTAGATTTTTTGATTAATTGGCGAAAGGGAGAAACGCTTTTTAGAAGAGTATCTGCGGGAGAAATAACTAGCAATCAAATTCCGCCCGACCTATTTAGCGATCGCTTAGTAATAATTGGCAACGTATCTTCCGCTACTGGCGACCGTCATCCCATACCTCTAAACCGTTGGCGAAGAACCGATAAGATAGGAACTTATGGTGTAGAAACATTTGGCGTAGAGATAGTCGCTCAGGTTGCTAGTTCGATAATTAGTGCTGCTTTAGATGGGCGACCTTTGATGAAACCCGCACCAAAAATAATTGAAATACTTTTGTTTTTGGCTTCTGTAGGAGCGATAATTAAATTTATCGCTAAATCTAGCTATTCTCGTAAAAACCTGTACTTAGCTACTTTGCTACCTGCTTTATCAATAACGGGAATCTTACTTTTGTGCTGCTTTGTCGCTCACAATTTAGGTTGGTGGCTACCCGTTGCTATCTCAATAGCCAGCGTTTGGGTTGTTTATCTGGCAATTATCTATTATCTAAACAGAAAGCAAGAACTAGATAAGTTTTTAAGTTTGGACTTGTTAGCTGGCGATTTAAAGCACCGTCTGGGAAATAAGCTGCACTCATTCAAGAGTAGCAGTCGTCTAATCAAAACTAGCTTTAAAAAATTTGAAAGCATTTTACCAAAAGACGAACAAGAGGTTTTAGAAGCTGAAGAAAATTTTAATAAAGCAGTCTTAAATATTGATAAAGAAGTTTCAATCTTAACCCGATATAATATGCAGCTCGATCGTTTTCTAAAATATTCTCACTTAAATATAATTGAGCTTACAAATTCGCTTGATGCCAACCAAACAGTTGAAACAATAGTTAATAGATTTTTTGCTGAAAATGATGATGGTAATCCAATTTGTGTTTTAAAGCAGTATGATGGCAAAATTCCGACCGAGACTGAAATAAGTACAGTTGTTTTAGAAATAGTTTTGAATAATTTGCTAGAAAACGCTGTTTGGGCAGTCAGTGCTAAAGCTAGAACTGCCCACGAATACTTTCCTACGATATGTGTTAAAACGAGATTATCAAAAAATCGAAAAATTGAATTTATTGTAGAAGATAACGGAATTGGCATTCGTCGTGCTTATCTCAAGGAAATTTTTCAACCGTTTGAAAGTTTCAGAAGCGAGAAGAGTTCTGGACTCGGACTTTATATAGCCAAAAAACTTGTCACCTCTTACGGAGGAACGATCGGGGTTGAAAGTACCTTAAGAAAAGGTAGTAAGTTTATTTTTAGTTTACCGCTAATAAATAGAAACCATCCCCGCTTTTTCGACAATTTTTTGTCCTTCTTGAGAAAGGAGTAAATTGATGTAAGCAATAGCCGCTCGTTCCTGGGGAGTTCCATCTCTACGAAACACTACGGATAAAGGTCTAGTCAGAGGATAGTAATTTTTCTCAAATGCCGTTAAATTAACGCTACCGTCTGCTAATAAACCTGAAATTGCTGGAGAGCTTTTGTCGGGAGCCAAGCCAATCGGCTCGATCGATCGCTGACCTTTGAGAATTGCTGCCGAAGCATAAGAAATTGCTCCAGGGGTAGTAGAAGTTTTTCTGATTGCCGAGGTATAGTCTCGCACGATAATTACATCTTCATCGAGCGCAGGAGCGGTTTTAGTTTCCATTAATAACCGCAAAATACTATCAATTTGGGGATCTAAACTGATAGGAACAACAGGTACATTGTTTCCCCCAACTTCTTGCCAATTAGTTATTTTGCCCGTATAGATATCTCTAACTTCGTCAAGAGAAAGTGATTTTATTCCCAACGATTTATTTACATAAAATACAACCCCATCGATCGCTACGGGTACTGACTCTAGCTCGAATCCTCGCCTTTTAGCTGCTGCTAGTTCGGCTTCTGTTAGCGGACGGCTATTTTGGGCGACGCTTAACTCGCGATCGAGCAGCATCTGTATGCCTGTAGTGCAACCTGGATTACTATGTATTGGCTCTACATACCGCAATAAAAATTGCGGATGTGCATGAGCGATCGCCGCATTCATGCCATCACGCTGTAATGCCGCAAAGCAAATCGCTCCACCGTAATTGAAAATCCCCGCAGGAACATTCGGTACGGCTTCCATTGTCTCGTACAGTTTGATGTCTCCACGCTTATTAAGAGATTCTTGTCGAGCTAAAAACGAAGTATTAAAATTGTTTAAAACGATTTTTCCTACACCAACACTGCTAATCGCTAGAGCTAACAATAGAAAAAATGTCCCCGTTATGGAATTTCCCCACTCGGTCTTTTTCTTTTTCCCTGTGAAATTATTTAAAGAAAAATCATAATTGTCTCTGACAGTGAGCTTTGCCAAATCTCTCTTTTCCAAAGAATAATGACAAATTTCACATTCTGAGCGTGAAGAAGGATTGTGAAAAGTACAGTTAGGACAAATTAGCTCTGGCTCGACTTGATAAGTTGGCATCAAATAAACCCGTAAATATACTTGGATTTACTCTACCATTACTAGTTCTTGCCAAACAACAAATTTTTAAGGCTGGATTAGAAGTTGAAAAGTTATTCTCTCTTCAGTAGAAAAATCTTCAGGAGCTTCGGCATCAATTAAAGGAATACCGTAGTCTATTCTCGCTTCAATGGTGTTTCCTAATTCGTAGCCCAATCCCAACCCGACTGAAGCTAAAGTATTGAAATTTACGATTTCGTTAGAGTTATTCCAAAGCGTTCCCGCATTGACAAAAGGAATCAATTTAAAATTCCAGTTTCTTTTATTAATCAAAGGCATTTGTAGTTCCAGGCTACCTATAATTCCATTATCGCCAATTGCTAAGTTTTGCCGATAGCCCCCAACGCTACCCGTTCCACCCAAAGAAATTTGTTCTACTGGAAGGAGCTTGTCTTCGCTAAACTGCATATTCAAGCGCGATACCAATAAGAAATTGTCGAGTTTTCTCAACCACTGTCCCTGTCCTTGCCAACTCCAAAAAAGACCGTCTATTCCCACTTCCGTTACGGTAGGATCGAAAAGATCTAGTCCGACGCTAAATTGCGATCTCAACACTAAAGAACTTTTATCTCCTCTATTGAAATATTCTTGAATTAAACGTAAAGCACTTATTTTACTCTTGCCATCGGGCAATCCATCGACAAAAGCAAAAGAAAAATCCTCTCTGACAAATGTTTCACTTGCAATCAGTTCAAACTGTAATTCAAACGCTAGATCGCTATTGTCATTGATAATCACAGGCTGTCTGGCACTTAACTGAAAAGCTTCGTAGTTTGCTTGAATATCCAATACGGATATAGGTTTTTCAATTATTCTCGTATTGGCATTAATATAACTCAACCCAATCGTACCGTTTGAGCTATTAACTGGAAATAAATAACTTCCATCGTATCGAGTTAACCCCTCGGTTCGAGTATATTCAAGTCCAAGCCGATCGCCAAATCCAAATAAATGATAATTAGCACTGAGCGTACCGCCAAAAGTACCCACACTAGGAGAATAGCTGTTAGTTAGAGCAAACTCGCTTGTTAGCGGCTCGTTCTCCTCAATATTTATGGTCAAAAGATTTTTTCCAGGGCTAATCTCACTTATACCACCTTCTATATTCTTAATAAAAGGATCTTTTCTCAGCTTCCCTAACGCCCGTTCTACCTCGGCTTGTTTTGTGGGTTTTTCTAAATCTGGAAGGCGAGCGACAATATAGTTACGATTGAGGTGCGTTAAACCTTCAATATTTACTTTTGTCAGTCTTCCTTCAATTACACGAACCTTTACTTTTCCATCGGTAATTTCTTGCACTGGTATAAATGCCCCACTTTGCAAATAACCCTGCTGTTCATAATGTTTGGTAATTTGAATTCTTAACTGTACTAGTCTTTCTAAAGAAATCTCCTCTGTACCAGGAAAATCGATCGCTCTTTTCAACTCCGTATCCGAAAATACTGTATTTCCCTCAAGCTCTATTTGTTCTACTTCAATCGGTGCTTCTCGCCCGTCATTTATAGCCTTTATCTGAGCTTGTACGGGGTCTACTGTCAAAAATATTGTGCTTGTAATGCTCGTAGTTAAACTCCAGAAAACTACTTGCCATCTCGACTCGCTCGATTTCTTTCTAAAGAACATAATTGTAGTTATTGTGCCGCACAAAAGTACGCTTAATTAAAATAGTTAATTTGTAGAGTTGTCTAAAATGTAGCTCGGAAATTGTATCATTGTATTGTAGTCCGCAGTGAAGAATAAGTAACCTATGTTCGCCAACGCCTTTAACAATTCTTCAAATAGTACAGATTTTGACGCAAAGTGTTTGATTGTAGACGATGAAATAACGACAAATGATGTCAGAAGAAGTGACGTTTTTTCAGAATTAAAACTCCCAAAAGAAAAGGTTATTTTCGCGGCTAATTATGAAGATGCTTTTCAAATTATTCTGAAAGAACAAAATATTGCTACTTGTTTTCTCGATTCGAGAATTCCTAGAAATAGCTACGAGCCTTGTGATTATTCTAATTCAGATAGAAGGGGAATTGATTTAATACCTGCTATAAATAAGTACCTCAAATATACTTCAATTTATATCTATTCGGCTTACGTAACTGAAGATTTTTTAAGAGAAGAGGCACAAGAATTTAATAATATAGTAGCTTTTTTTGGAAAAGCTAACTCAAAATTAGATAAATATCAATTACGCTTAAGTGGAACTCAAAGGTGGTTAGCCCTTCAAAAATTTGAATATCTTTTGCCAAATGATAAGCTATCCATTTTTTTATTTGAGGAGACTAATAAACTCAATAAGTTATTTACTAGAACAACTGAAGATATTATTAATATTGGCAAAACCTTAAATAAAGTTAAGGAGAGATTAGAACACGGTCAATTTTTAACATGGCTCGAAACAGAATTTAAAATGAGCGATAGAACCGCTGCAAGAATGATGAAAGTAGCTCAAAAGTTCGAGTTAGACACTGTGTCGAATTTGAGCATCTTACCTAGTGCTTTATACGAACTTTCAACTATCTCTGCAACTGATGCAGCAGTTGATGAAGCTATGGCTAGAGCTAAACAAGGAGAGACAATCACCAAGAAACTTGCTAAAGCTATTAAGAATAAGCATCTTCAAAAAAAAGAAAATTTACCAACAACTACAAAACGTACCAGGGAAAGTAAAACATCACAAAATTTATCAGAGTCAGAAACAACGGTTCGAGAAACTTCAGCTTCTAAGCCTCAAACCGAACCTAATACTCGTCTTTCTTCCCAAAAAGAACAAATTGTTAAAGTCGTTCGCCAACAAAACCTATGGCAGCTTGGAGAGCATTTGCTTTTTTGTGGCGATCCCAATTCACGGGATTTTTTAAAGCAATTGCCTAACAAAATATCTCTAAATCTGGCTTTTCCACCCAACATAGATTGGAAATTCTCCTATTCCCATCAAATAGAGTCGCATTTAAGTTTTTACAGTAAGTATCAAGAAGATATGGATTTGCTGCTTGTAGAAAAAGCCATCGAGCAAATTATTAAAGGTACTACTAATGCCGAGGAAATAGTTTCAATTTGCTATCTTCCCTATCCAAATCTTTTGCAGGTAGTTCATAAATTAGGCTGTTGCTGTTTTATTGCCGAAAGCGATCGCGATAAATGTAAAGCCATTGTCACGCATTGGGAAGATTTAAAGCAAAAATAGAGCAATTTAGATAAGATGTTTTTTAGTTGAAGCAATGAAGTTAACCGTTTCAAAAAGGCTACTTTTCCAGCGTCAAAATTTAACTTTGTCATTTTAAACCCTGTGTTAATGCTTCGTTGATGTAACAATTTGTTTTATAGCTTTTGGTAATTAATACTACATGAATAATTCCAAATTTTTAGATAACTTGGTTATTCCTGATGCGATCGCTCTCGAACTAGAATCAGAAGACGAGTACTTTGACTGGTCTTCTGATGGAACGTATTTAATTTCACAAGATGGAAAAAAAACTATTCCCGCGCAAAAATCAAAGCAGACAACATTTACAGAGCGCGAGCGAGCCAGAGAAGTAAAACACAAGCTCGCCAAACAGCATAAAATTGCTTCACAACTACGCTTTGTAAAGTTTTTAACTTTTGATAAAAATTCTTTGGGGATTTTTTTGTCAATAGTAAATCTACTCTTGTTGGTAGGATTTTGGATTTTACGTTAGTTGGAGTACGATTGCGACATATTTTATTGGGTGACAATAATATTATGTCGGAAGAACAATCTCAAAAAAATTCTCAAGTTGTCAGGACTAGCATTGGGCTAGGTAAAGAAGTGGTAGAAACTTTAGAGCATTTAGCGGAAATAGAAAAAACCAATCGAACTACAATTGTCAATCAGATTTTATCTGTAGTTTGCGCCTCTTCAGTTTCTGAAGGGTTTGAGACTGAAAAAGAAAAGGCTGACTTAAATACGGCACAAATGCTGGAAAAGATTATCAAGTTGTATTTAGACCTTGTTAATTCTCCCGAAGTCGAACGCTTGGCTAAGAAAACTTTTAGGACTCATGACCTAATGATTCGGCAGTTGGTTCAAAAAGGAATTCAACTTTACGAGGATTAATCAAGCAAATTTTTTAGAAATAAAATTTCATGACTAAACTTGTAATCATCGAGAGTACGGGCAAAATCAAAAAAATTAGCCAAATTTTGTCTGGCTCGGACTGGACTGTAATGGCTAGCAAAGGTCATGTGCGGCAACTGGCACACGATGGAGAGGACAATTTAGGTTTTGATATTGTAGGAAATCGCGTCAACTGCCGCTATCAATTGACTGATTCTAAAGCCAAACGAACTGTAGCCGAATTAAAAAAGGCAGTTCGTGCAGCCGAGATTGTCTATTTAGCTACCGACCCCGATCGCGAAGGCGAAACAATTAGTTGGCATTTAGCTCAAATCCTCAATTTAAAAAACTCCCGTCGCATTAGTTTTGACGAAATTAGCCAAAAAGCTATAACGAACGCGATCGCCAATTCTCGCGATATCGATATGAATCTAGTCGAAGCGGGGTTAGCTAGAGCCTGTTTCGATAAATGCGTTGGATTTAAAGGCTCTCCCTTACTTTGGGCGCAGAATATTGGAGCTAAAAGCATGGGTCGAGTGCAGTCGGCGGTACTACACTTAGTTTGTGAATTAGAACGAGAAATAGTTAATTTCAAGCCCGTAGTTTATTTCTCGGTTTTTGTAGACTACGCCGAAGGATTTCGAGCTTTTTACTGCGGTCGTAATGCCTCTCCAACCAATGAAGAGGATAACTCCAATTGTTCAGAATCCAAGCGCATTTTTCAGCAGGAAGAGGCAGCAAACTTGGTTCGAGTTGCCACTTCAGCGCAGCATTCTCTTGTCAAATTAGAACGCACAAAAGTTGCTAAGAAGCCTCCTCCCCCTTTTACCACTTCAACGCTACAGCAAGCAGCAGAACCATTATTAGGTTTAAGCCCCGAACGAACTATGCAGCTTGCACAAACCCTCTACGAGCAAGGATATATCACCTATATGCGTACCGATTCGGTTAACCTCAGCGAAGATTTTTGTACTGCCGCTCGTAACTGGCTGACGAGTAAAGACCCCAGGAATATTCCCGATAAAGTTACCAAACATCGCAATAACAAAAATGCCCAGGAAGGTCATGAGGCGATTCGTCCTACTAATATCGAGCTTCCTTCTTCGAGGTTAAAAACATTAGTAGAAGCAGATGCTTTTAATCTCTACGTTATGATTTGGAAGCGATCGCTTGCCTCCCAATGTCGTAGCGCGGAGATTGACAAAACTATAGTTGTCTCTCAATGTGAAGAGACTTTTTGGCAAGCAAAAGGACAAACAGTTAGCTTTTTAGGATACGCTAGATATTGGCATGACCTTAGTGCCGAGCTTAAATTGCCCAATTTGGCAGAAGGACAAATTCTCAATCCCGATAATGCCCAATTTGAGAAAAAACAGACGAGTCCCCCCTCTCGTCTAATTGAATCAAAACTCACCAAAGTGATGGAGACAAAGGGGATTGGCAGACCTAGTACTTATTCTTCCTTGATTGGCATCTTAAAAACTCGAAACTATATAAGATTATCTAAAAAGAAGCTTTGCCCGACCGATTTGGGAATACAAGTAGATATTTTTATGCAAAAGTTTTTTCCCGAATTAATTGATGCCGATTACACGGCGAGAATGAACGCGGCTCTAGACGAAATTGCTGCTGGCGAACTAAATTGGCAAAGCTATCTCAGCAACTGGTATCATTCTTACTTCGCTCCTGCGATCGCCCGCGCCCGACAACAACTTCCGAATTTTACATCTCCTAAAGCTCAGGGAAAAGTTTCTGCTACCGAACATATATGTCCAGTTTGTAAAAAACCTTTAGAGCGGTATGATTATATTAAAGATGGGGAGAACAAAATTATGCTTCGATGTTCCGATCCCCAGGCAAAAAAACGAGCCGATCACAAACAAGCTGTCTATTATTTAACCAAATTAAATAAACTTTGGAGTCCCAAGTTTGGGGAGTTAGGTTCTGATTTTAAAACTCCGTCGAACGTTAAATCTTTGCCTTCAAAGCCCATTAAAAAAGCTCAAATTGTTAAAAAATGCGATCGTATCACTGGCAAAAGAGCCATAATTCGCCGAAAAAAATAGCTAACTATAGCTCTACTGCTTTCTTCAGGTTACAATGCTAACCAAGCAGATTGCGGATATTTATTCGGATGTGCTTAAAAAAGGCGAACACCGACTCTTTTGGCGAAGTGCATCGGCGTTCAAATTTAGAAAACCCCATAGTAAGGAGGCTGATATTTAATTTTAATTTTGTGTCCCAACTGTATAAATCAGGAGGTTTGATTATGTCCTACTAATTTATGAGCTAGAAAAAACACTTTCTGGGTTGATTGTATCAACTGAGCGTTCTGTTTGACAAGGTTTTGACAGAAATTTTGTGCTGCAATTAATTATCTGACCCAGAAATGAGCTACGACAAGCAATCCTCATAGCCGTTCTAGATTAAGAATTATCAAGTAGCTCTTAGCTCTTAGCTTTTGGCTTTTAGCTTTTTTTGAGTAAGTATAAGCAACTTTCTATTTTAGAAGAAGCCAATTACCTCTCTAGAGACTAGCTAAGAGCGCAGAGCGTACCCGCTCAACGGCGCGAATGCGCCTTGGGGCGTTAGCCCCGCGCTAAAGGCTAATAGCTCGATTATTTAGTTTGGTCGTAAGAGGAAAGTGCTGTTATTTGCTTGGCATCGCTCGAACTCAACTAGACCTATCTCTAAGCTAACTAAGTCCAAAATTTCGACTGACAATCGAAATTCAAAGCTGTTGTAAAACAAACAAAACAGCAAGTTCAAGGATCTTTATTATGACTTAGTTCGCGCTACAGGGAGTAGTGTTTACCGCAAAAAAGTTAGGTTTTGTTCAGTTCGAGTAGCTAAGTACGTAACAGCCAGAGAAAACCCTACATATTTTCTGGAGTTACAAATGTATTTAGAAACCCACGCGCTCGAATGGCAGCAGAGCGGTATCGATCGCTTTTTGACTAATTTAAATCTTTGATGAGGTGTTGGCATGATAAAGACTCAACATCTCAACGAACTGGTTGATGGCTCGAATATCGCTCCAGAGATAGCCGCTCTCAACTTCTTCTCACTTCAGGGTTACGAACCACACGAACGTCTTTTTTACGGATTGCCAGACAGCGATCGCCGTAATGATGGTAGAATAAGGGACAGTTGGCTGAAAAAATATGCCCACTGCGAATCAGGAGGTTGGTGGGTTTCGTCCGTAAATCTTCTCAGCGAAAATCTAGACGAAGACGATAACTTCGGACAATTTAAACCTAATTGTCCTAGAACACCAACCGAATATACCAAGCAGGGACATTTTAAAAAGCAGAAATTAATTAAGTATGAAACGCCGCCCAAAGCTGAGGCGGGTGTTATTGCCCTACGAAGTAAATTTTTAAATAGTTGGAAAATTGCTAGAAAATTAAATGAAAAAGCTCAAGAGGAATGGGTTCAAAGGTTTTGGGAAGCAATCGAGCAAAAAGCCCCTGAAGTTAAAAGTTGGCAAACGAAATCCGACTTTATTAGAGCCGAGGGAGTACGAGGCAGTAAAAAGCTTCAATTTTCCGAAGAACAGAGATACGGAGATTTTGAAGAATGTCGAGCGACAAACAGAGAAGCTGAAAAGCCAGCCGCAAGCTGTAGAAAACTTCAAGAAGCTTGTCAGAGAAGGGAATACGAAGAAATTGATATTATACTTCAACAAGAACTACGGAATAGATCGACAGCTTGCGAGTTCAAATCTAAAAATTCTGATAGCAGAGGAATTGAAAGACTTATCAGTCTAGTCGATCGAGGTTTTTGGAAGTGGGTTAAAGAAAACCCTGAAGTTCCAATTATTATTACAGAAGGAGGGAAGAAAGCTGCTTCGCTACTTACGGCGGGGTATGTGGTAGTCGCTCTCCCTGGTATCAACATGGGATATCGTACTTCCAAAGACGAATTCGGGAAGAAATTCGGTAGACCCTATCTGATTCCACAGCTTCAAAGATTAGCTCGGAAAAATAGAGAGTTTACCTTCTGTTTCGATCGAGACAGCAAACCCAAGACTGTTAGAAACGTCAACGCAGCAATCGCTCGAACTGGAAGATTACTTGAAAAAGAAGGTTGCAAGGTATCTGTAGTCACCTGGGATTTTCCCGATAAAGGTGTAGACGACCTAATTGTCAATCGTGGGGTAGATGCTTTTCAGGCGGCATATAATGCCCGTGTCAGCCTGTCTACTTTTAAACTGAGGTGGGAGACATCTTTACAAAAGTACGACCCTTTAATAGTCTGCGAGCAGTATTTAAACTCCAACAAAATAACCATACCCGAAGCTCCCCGTCTTATTGGCTTAAAGTCAGCTAAGGGTACTAACAAAACGGGATTTATAGCCACAACCGCCGTCAAAGAAGCCCTGGACAGAGGAGAAAGGGTAATCGTACTGACTCACCGACAGGCTTTAGAGAAAGAACTAGCCGAGCGATTTGGGGTAGACTGCCGTAGCGAAATTAGAACCAGCGATGTGGGGGGAGCTTTGGGCTATGCCTTATGTTTTGATTCGCTTCATCCCCACGCCAATCCGTCATTTAACCCCGATGAATGGCGCGGGGCGACAATTATCATTGACGAAGCCGAACAAGCGATTTGGCATCTGCTCGATAGTTCTACCTGCCAATCTAATCGAACGGCGATTATTCAGTGCTTTAAGCAGCTTTTGGTAACGGCGGTAGCAACGGGTGGTAAAGTCTGGCTAGCCGATGCCGATTTAACTCCAATTGCGATTGAGTACATTCGTGCCTTAATTGGTTTTCCCATTGAAACCTGGATGCTGGAAAATGAATACCAACCAAGCAAAAGGCGAAAATTAATCGCCTACGACGGTAACGATCCAAGCCGAATGGTAGTCAAACTGGACGGGGCGATAAGACAGGGTGAAAAAGTGCTAATTCACTGTTCGGGGCAAAAGTGGAAGTCTAAATGGGGGACGAGCAACCTACATTCGCGTTACCGTAAGATGTTCCCTAATAAGAAAATACTGGTCTTAGATCGAGAGACAGTAGCCGATCCCGAACATCCTGCCTACGGCTGTATGGGACATCTCAACGATACTCTCAAAGATTACGACATTGTAATTTGTTCCCCTGTAATCGAAACTGGTGTCAGCATCGATCTTAAGGGACACTTTAATTCTGTCTGGTGCATTGCCTGGGGCAATCAGCCCGTCGATAGTGTCGCTCAGGCGATCGCCAGACTGCGCGATGATGTAATTCGCCACGTCTGGTTGAAATCGTCGGCTAAGAATATGACCATTGGTAATGGGGCGATTAGTTCTAAAGCTTTAAAATATTCCCAACATAAACTAAGTCAGACGCACTTAATGAGTTTGCGTAGTGTTGACGACGAAGAATTTAGAGAACCTGGGGAGTATAGGCTTACAGATTATCCTTCCGAGGAAACTTGGGCTAAACGCGCTGCTTTAATTAATCTGGGCAAACTTAACTATCGGGGGGCAATTCTTAACAAACTTAAAGAAGAGGGCTACGAAATCGAAGATTTAGCCGATTTATCTAAATTACAAGCCAAAGAAACAGAGGAGCTTGCAGATAAGATAAAAGCAGAGACTAATCTAAAACAAAAACAGAAGCTTGAAAAAGAGCTTGCTGCAAAAATGACAACCGAGGAAGAAGCCAAGCAAGAAATTAAACAAGCCTCCGACTATCAAAAAGAGATTCGTAAAGAAAATCATCGAGTTTACTGCGAGGAAGTATCGGCAGTAGAAATTCCTACAGATACCGAGTTAGAACATCTGAAAAAGAAACGGGCTAAAACTAAAATCGAACGGCTCAAAGAGCGCAATGGTAGTTTAGCCAAGAGCTACGAAGTAGCAGTAACGGCGAAGCTGGTAGAGCGAGACGATAACGGTTGGTACTCTCAGCTACGGCTTAACTATTACTTTACTGTTGGTCGAGAGCATTTTCTAGAACGAGATCGCCGTTCGCTTAAATCCCTGGCAGGTGAGAATCAAAAAGCATTTACCCCCGACATCAACAAACGGTTAATCGCCACGCAAATTAGCGCGATGGAAGTCTTGGGAATTGGTCAGTATTTAAATTACGGTTTAGAACTGACTCACAAAGATTTAGCAGAATTTGAAGCTCGATGTAAAGCGATGCGGTGGGACATAAAATCAATCTTGGGCGTGGGAATCAATGACCGTGATAAGGGCGTAAAGATTCTCAACAGAATACTCAAGAAGCTCGACCACAAATTTAAATCTGTAGGCTGGACGGGGACGGGCAATGATAGGCGACGAGTTTATAAGCTAGCTCCCTTAGCTGAAGATGATAACCGCGAGGAAATCTTTAGTAAGTGGTTAGAACGCGATTGCGCCCTTGCCGAACGGGAAAACTTAGTTACCGTTTAATAGATCACACCAAAGTCTAAATAATAATCTTTATTCTCGAACTGTTAAGTTATTTGTCCGTTCCAATTTCTGTCGGTAATATTACGCATAAAAAGAAAGTTTTGCATTATAATTTCAGGCAAGAGCATAAGCAGTTAAATCAGCCTTTATACTTGCACTCCTGTTTTTACAAGTTTTCCAAAATTTCGAGAAACCTGTAATTTTTACTACTTTTATCATGTAATCATGACCAAGCTTACCAAAATCATTTGGTTTTTGGCAGTCGTACTGTTAATTAGCTTTTTTGCTACCAGTTATTGGCAAAACTCCTCATCAGTATCGGTTACAGCTTCAACTAATTCGGTTGCCAATACTCCCATTACTATCGGCTACAGCAATTGGGCTGGCTGGTGGATTTGGGCAGTAGCCGAAGAAGAAGGGTTGTTTGCCAAAAATGGTGTTGATGTAAAGATGCTGTGGTACGACAGTTATTTAGAATCGCTCGAAGCACTAGCCGCAGGACAAATAGACGGTAATTCTCAAACCCTTAACGACACCATTTCTTTTGCAGGTAATGCTGTAAACGGTGAAGTAGTAGTTTTGGTAAACGATAACTCCGCAGGTAACGACAAGATTATCGTCGCCGACCGAATCGAGCGCGTAGAGGATTTAAAAGGTAAAGACGTAGCTGTAGAAGCAGGTGTAGTTGACGATTTTTTATTAACTCTGGCATTAGAAAAAAACGGAATGAAGCGGGAGGATGTGAATATTGTAGATATCGAAACGGGGGCGGCGGTAGAAGCCTTTGCTGCGGGACAGACCGATGCGGTGGGAGCTTTTCCTCCCTTTTGGCTGACGGCACTAAAGCGTGAGGGAGCTAGGGAACTAGTCAGTTCTAGAGATTTTCCAGGTAGTATCCCCGATTTATTAGTGGTCAGTCAAAAGCTAGTTAAAGAAAAACCTAAAGAGGTGGGAGCTTTAATAGATACTTGGTTCGATACTTTAGATTTTATTCAGCAAAATTCTCAACGCGCCGATGCAATCATGGCTCGACGAGCGGGGGTAAATACAGAGCAACTACAGCTATTCAAAGAAGGAACGAAAATATTTTCCGTTGCCGATAATTTAAAAGCCTTTTCCAAGGGCAACGATATGGCGCATCTCAATTTTGCTGCCGAAAAAATTACCGAATTTCTAGAAAACAACCTCAAAGCTCTGGATAAAAAGCCCAATTTTTCCAAATTATTTAACTCTAAATTTGTAGATCGTTATGCCCTCAACCAGCAGTAATAGCCGACAATCGCTAACATCGAAAACTTGTTCGCAGTGTGGGACGGAAAATCTAGCTACGGCTGACAAATGCTACATTTGCCATACTTCATTAAATGAGCGACCAAAAAATAAAAATTATATCAAATCTTATCATCAAGAATTACTTAATTTTGGTGGGAATTATCTAAGGGCGTTTAAAAAAGATCTGCAAAAACCTAGTGCCTGGTTGGGAGTGGTTGTTTTTGCCTTAGCTGTTACTCTCTGGGGCAATTACTTTATTAATTCTAACCGCTCTGAGGTGGAGTTAGAACAACCCAGGCTGCAAACTTACTCTACTATCGAACGAGTAAACAACGTTCCACAGGGTCTATTTAGTTATGGTGGAGGAGCGTTTTTTGCTCCTTTAGTAGCGCAGGGACTAAATGATGCGATCGCTGATGCCCACCCAGAATTTCAGTTGCGCTACACCGAACCAATGACTCCTTATTCTAGCTTCAGCGAAGGAATAAGAATGTTGACCGATGGTGAAATCAGCTTTGCTTTTAATGGTCGTCCCTTAACTGCTGAAGAATATGCCACAGCTAAAGCACGAGGAATAAGTTTAAAACAGGTTCCAATTGCTCTAGATGGAGTGGTTGTGTTTGCTAATAGTGGAGTTGGCGTTTCGGCTTTAAGTTTGGATAAAGTCAGAGATATTTTTGCAGGAGCGATTACTAACTGGAATCAGCTTGGTGGTATCGATTTACCAGTTGTTCCCGTCCTGCTTAGTGATGAAGAGTTAGAAGTTTTAGACGTTAAGGAGGCAACAGAAACTACTCAATACGCAACCAACAATACTCAAGTTTTGAGAAAAGTCATCGGAACTCCTGGAGCGATATCTCTGGCTTCAGCATCTTTAGTTGCCAATCAAAAATTGATTGCGCCTCTAGATTTAGCCGCTCCTCATTCAAATAATTTTGTCCGACCGTTTATTAATGGAGAACCAAATTTAGAAGCGTTTAAATACGGCACATATCCTCTAACTAAAAGACAATTTTTGGTAATTCGCGAAGACGACACTCTCGATGAATGGGCGGGTTATGCTTACGCCAATATTTTAATTTCCCGACAGGGACAGGGATACGTTCAAGATGCTGGTTCTGTTTCTATTTATTGATTAAAGCTATTAGCTATTAGCTCTTGGCTATTAGCTAATTGGTTTCAGACTAAGTCCCCCGATAAAAATTGATTCTTATTAGTCAACTAAGCTAACAGCTAACAGCTAACAGCCAACAGCTATTATGGTTACACTACAACAGCAATTATCTATAATCTCACTCGATAAACCTGAAGATATTCCGCAAATAGTCAGGTTATTGGAAAATCCACAAAGTCCAGTTGCGTTGCCTGGAGCAATAACTTTGTACAATCATGATTGTCTGCACGTACTTTTAGAGCAAAAAAACTCTCCAGAAGAGGAAGCCTTTATAGTAGGTTTTTGTATGGGTAACGATCCAGCTACCAAACGAATTCACGTTTTTATTTTAAAATTCTTTGCCAGATATATTTATCCCAAACATCCCAAAAATTATCGTTTTAATAAAGATTGTTTGTTGGAATTTGACCGAGGGTTTTATTACGGCAAAACGTTTAAAGAGTTTAGGTTCAATCGAATTAACTTTTTTAGATATGCCAATAACTCAGTAGATAAGCTGCAAGAACATTTTGGAATATCTAAACAAAATTTGCTTCAATTGCGTTTACAAAGAGTTCTAGAGGCAAAAGCTAGAATCAAAAAGACTAGAATAATTCCCAAACAAACTAGACTAAACCGCTCGATAAACTTCTTTAAATGGTCTAGCAGTATTTGTGCTTTAGTTGGTGGAGGATTGTTAGCCTCGAACATTTCTTATAGCAAGTTTGGATTTGTTGGTTTGGCAATGAGTTCTAGTCAATTGCTGGTTGCTTCATTGCTAGCGAAAGACAAAACTATGATTATTTATTCAGCTTCGGTCTTTTTGGGAGTCGATCTTCTGGGCATCTATCGCTGGGTATTTAGTTGAGAAAAGCTTTTAGCTCTTAGCTCTTAGCTCTTAGCTGTTTTAGAATATAAGCAAATGCAAAACTTCACCAATTTACAAGTCTGGCGATCGGCATACGCCGATCCGACGTTCTCCGAACGGCGGCAGTCTCCAGACTGCGCTCATGCTTTTACTATAGACATCTATAAAATAACCAAGGATTTTCCTTCTGAAGAAAAGTTTGGTTTGACCAGTCAGCTACGGAGAGCTTCCATTTCGATTGAGTCAAATTTAGCAGAGGGGTGTGGCAGAAACAGTGATAAAGAATTTGCTCGGTTTGTTTCAATTGCTCAGGGAAGTGCATTGCACCAAGCAAAGCTTGGAAAGTCGTCGAAGACGACGACATGGGCGCGTACGCCCTGCGCTCGTTGCCAATTAATTTTGGCAAAAGATTTAGGTTATGTATCTGAAGACAAGTTTAGTCTTCTAGAGCAAAAAATTCTTGAAATAAATCGAATGTTAAATGCTTTCGAGCGAAAGCTAAGAGCTAAGAGCTAAAAGCTAATAGCTGTGTCTACAGCAATCACGTTATTTAACAAACTTAAAATCAAATCATGAACGAGGATAAACCCCCAAAAATTAAGGTATTGATTGCCGAAGACCAGCAGGTGTTTCGGTATGGACTAGAGAAAGCGATCGAACAGTCACCAGCGATTTCCATAGTAGGTGTTGTTAGCAATGGCAGAGAGGTTTTAGAGCAAGTCGAAGCTTTGATGCCAGACGTAGCAATTTTAGATTCGGTTATGCCTGTTATGGATGGATTGGAAACTGCCAAGCAGTTAGTCGAAGCTTATCCCAACGTGAAAATAATTTTTGTAAGTGCCAGTGTGGAATACGAGCGAATAGCATCGGCATTAAAAGCTGGAGCTTCTGGATATCTTAAAAAGGATAGCCTTGAATTCGACCTGATACCAGCAATAATGGCGGTTAATCGAGACAATGTTTATTTTAGTCCTGAAATTGTCCCGATAATTCAAGAAAGCAACCATTCAGTCGAGGGAAAAAAATCTTATTTTCAGCAAATTTCATTACTGTCAAACGAACGAGAACAATCCTGGTTCGAGACTTGGGAGCTTTGTCTGGCTAAAGAAATAATCTCAAAATGGAGAAGCGAATCAAAACTTGACACTACAGCTAAAAAAGTTCTCGAATCTCTGGCAATTACCAAGCTCGAACTCAAACTGATTGAGATTCCCAATGCAATTAAGTTCGAGGGTCAATTAAATACCTTACCCACAAAACTCAAGAGAGTGGTCGGAGAAACCCAACGAGAATATTTAAGAAGAAATACTTATTCGGGATATTCACTTCGTAGAGCCAAGCAAACCATCGAAGAATGGTTTGAAGAAACCTTACAGCAGATAACTGCYAAATCTTCATCGCTGAGAATAACTAAAGTAAATGAGCTTAACGCCTTACTCGCTCCCTACTGGCAACAAGCAAGTCCAGAACCATTACTTGTTTTTTTAAACGAATTATCAAAGCTACTGTTAGCTTTAAGGCAAAAATACGAGCAGCTTAGATTAAAGAATTTGTCAGAAATTGACAATGCTTGGCGAGCTTTTGCCAATTTGCAAAATTTAGTAGACGAGCGAGATAGTTTAATCGAACAAAAAGAGCTTTTTGAGGGCGCGTTCAGGGCAATTGCTTTGGGATTCGAGTCTCAATTAAAAGTGCGAGTTTATGAAGCGATCGCGCAAATTTTGAATAGTTTAATTAATTCGTGCCAATTCTATTGCGATTCGGCAATAAAAACCAACAATCTCTTACAGGAGGTTGAAAATTCCTTATTAAAAGAGCTTGAGCCTACTTTAACTACTTTTGACTCGAAGACAGAAATAGAGGTCTGGGTCGGACATCGCTTGAATCAGTGGGGTTCGTCACTTTCGCTTTCTCCAGAAGTAATCAGGGAAAAATTGTTGTCAAAGATCGCTCTTGCCCGTCTCGATTGGGACGATCGGCATTGGGAACGAGAAACAGAGCCGAACTTTAAATTATAGTTAAAATACAAAGATGAACGACATAGAAACCAATTTTTCTACTTCTGCCGAATGGTATTCGGGGTTTACAGGCAAGCTAGACATCACCAATAGGAGCGAAAATCTTGATGGTTGGACGCTAGAGTTTGAAGCTCCGTTTGAAATTACCGAAATTTGGGATGCCAAAATTCTTAGCAAGGATGGTAACAAATATGTCATTGGCAACCTCGACTACAACAAAGATTTAGCTAGTGGTGAAACCGAAACTATTACTTTTAACGCCGATAAAGTTGATGGCGAAATAGTCGCTCCCGAAAATTATGCTTTAAGTAGCAATGAAGCAGAATTTTCGTCAGCAGCAGAAAATATAAAAACAAATAATAATGAGGATTTCCCTGCCGCTCCTACCAATTTTTCTACTTCTGCCGAATGGTATTCTGGATTTACGGGCAAGCTCGATGTTACCAATACTAGTGAAAATCTCGATGGTTGGACGGTAGAGTTTGAAGCCCCGTTTGAAATTACCGAAATTTGGGATGCCAAAATTATCAGCAAAGAAGGCAATAAATATGTCATTGGCAATCTCGACTACAACAAAGATTTAGCTAGCGGTGAAACCGAAACTATTACCTTTAATGCCAATAAAGTTGATGGCGAAATAGTTGCTCTCGAAAATTATGCTTTAAGTAGTAATGGTGCGGCGAACGAACCCGTAGCCTCAGAAAATATTCCAGAGCCAGAGTCTTCTATTGATGCTGGAAATTATCCTTCTGAAGACGCGACGAATGAGCCTATTGCTTCAGAAACTACAACGATTGATAATAACGAAAATTCCCGTATCGAAGAAAACACGTTTGTTGACGACTCTATAGATACTTCATCCGACAATGCTAAACAAGAAGATTATCTCGACGGCTCGGAAAATGACTCGGATGACTCACACCTTCAGGTAAAAGGAAGATTTCTCTACGATGCCAATGGCGATAAGGTGATAATGAGAGGAATTGAAAATGTCGTTCGCTATGGTGAGTATCAGGGTTCGGGTGAATGGAATGACCCTTACGAAAATGGTTCGCTAATCGATGGCAATGGCGATTGTGTTGACGAACTCGCTAAAACGGGAGCTAATGCCACGCGCTTGATAGGTGGACGACCAGAAGAGTTTGAGAATGCCCTTGAAAAAGCAGTAGATAATAATCTTTGGGTTTCAGTAGGACACGTTGATTTTAGGGACAGAAAGGTCATAGAAACGATTCAAGATAACGAAGCTTACGTTACGCTTCACGCTCAGGGTGAAGTAGTTCATGAAGATGAAAATAAGTGGCGAGAAGATTCTATTCAAGCAATTAAAGAAATTAGATCCCTTGGATATAAAGCCCCAATTGAAATCACTGCTGGTTTTTATGGGCAAAGATTTGAAATGATTCTGAATCAAGGTAAGGAGATTTTAAATGCCGATCCCTTTAAAAATGTAGTTTTCGTAACCCAAGCCTATTCAGAGATTGAAAATAGGGGAGGAGTGAGTGCCAATCTCGATAAACTGGCAAACTTTCCCGCACCAGTTTTAGTGGGAGCGTCTAACTTCGGTATTGGGACGCAGAACGGCTACGGTAATGACTCCGATACTTACAAAGAAGTCTGGGATGAAACTTATAAAAGAGATCTTGGTAGCTTCTATTGGGCATGGTCGGATGCTGGATATGGTGATGTAGTCAGTTCCAATCGGAGATTTGATGGTCTTACACCCGTAGGCGACTACATAGTAAACGATAGCCCTGCTAACCTAAGCTCTCATGCTCCAAAAACCGACTTTCTTTTAGATGCAGATTTTAAATAAAAATTAAAATGAAACCACCTCTTATCAAAGTATTGATTGCCGACGATCAAAGATTTTTTCTAGAAGTAATAAAATCTTGTATTAAATCGGAAGATATGGATATAGTTGGCTCTGCTATTGATGGAGAGCAGGTTCTTRACGCAGTTAGAAATAAAACTCCCGATGTTTTAATTCTCGATTTGGAAATGCCGAAAATAGACGGGTATGAATTGATTGAAAAACTTTCAAACTATTCTAATTTGAAAATAGTTGTTTTCAGCGCACATGAGGAAAAAAGCTACGTTACGCGGGCTATTAGAGCGGGAGTGCATGGCTATCTTTCCAAACTCATACTCGACGAAGGGAGCGAGCTTGAATCTACAATTAGATTGGTTCATCGAGGCTATTGCGCGTTTAACTATAAGTTTTTGAGACAAACGTTATCGTTAATGAATTTGGCAGATAAAACTAATACTACTGCCGTAAATTTTGTACCGCAGGCTAAAAAACGAGTTCGTAAGAGAAAATTGAAACCTTACTTAAAGAAGCAACTATTAAATTATCCTCTTTGGCAGAAGCTAAAAAAAGTAACTTCAATAAAAATAGAGCAAATTAGCCAAATAATTAGCAGGTTTAATAATTTTACTCGTAGTTTTCAGTTTTCGATAAAACTCAAATTTGTTCATTTTGTCTTGTTTTTTTGCTGCACCCTATCTCTAACAATTTTTATCAGTACGATTGTTATCGCTCTCGATTAAGAAATCTCAACCAAAATTAAATTAAGTAAAATTATGTCTGTAAACCAAGTTCTCGACCTGACCAATGCCGAACGTACCAAAGCAGGGTTACAACCCTTAAAACTCAATTCTCAATTAGCCRATGCCGCTCAAGACCATAGTAACGATATGGCAGAAGATGATTTTTTTAGTCATACAGGAATTGATGGCTCAGATGTAGGCAATCGCGCTACTGATAGTGGCTATCAATATTCGACTGTAGGCGAAAATATTGCTGCGGGACAAACCACCGCCGAAGAAGTGGTAGCAGGGTGGATGAATAGCCCCGATCATCGTGCYAACATCCTCAATCCCAACTATACAGAAATTGGGATTGGCTATGAATATGCAGCCGAAGATACGGGAGCGGTCAACTACAATCATTATTGGACGCAGGTTTTTGGTAGCCCTTTAAACGGCAATAATAGTACTAGTTATGTTGGAGAAAATTTAGATAATCTTGATAATGCTCCGCCAGAAACAGATAACTCTTTAAACTTTGAAGAATCAGCAATGCCAGATGAGGATGATTTGTTTGGTTCAAATTCAATGCTCACTGGTACTGATGATGCGCTCGATTTTTCCGAAGATAGTACTAAGGCAATAAACTCCGAGGCTGATTACAGTAGTAACTGGTATAGCTTTGCTGATGGCTTTGATAATTTTTGGTTTGGTGGTACGGGGATAGATACAGAGCGAGAGAGCGAGCGAGAACAAATCTCTGAACTCGTTGAAGATATATATGTTCGGGATCTTTTATCGGATTCTAAAACCTTCAATACTTCGTTTTGGTTATCGGCACAAGAAAGTTAAAAATTTAGATTTTATGAGTAAAAAAATAATCGAACAACCAATATCAGAACTGATTCTGGCAATCAGGAAAGTTAATAAACTTACTCAAACCGAATTTGGCAAATTCTTCGAGCCTTCGCTATCACAATCTACTGTAGCCAGGTGGGAAGTCGGGGATCTTTTRCCCGATCGTAAGCATTTACCAAAAATAGCCTCATTTAAGAATTTGAGTTTTCAAGAATTTTGGGAGATCGTGGGCGAACAATATAGGGAAGAAACTTGTACTATTGCTGGATTTAATGATGAAGAATTCATTTTTTGCCAACGTCATTCGGTGGTTTTAAATAGAGGTGTAAAAATTTGGAATCGCTGGAGGAAAAACAATARTTCTACTGTACCTCAGTTGGAMGGAGCAAGTCCAAARGAAGTTTTTTTTGATGAGATTGATTTGAATCATTCTTTGCTCAGAAAAATAGACTTTCGAGCTAAATCTTTGAGACGAGCAAATCTGCAAGGAGCAGATCTGAGCGAAGCCAATCTCAGTTATGCCAATCTTAGTTATGCCGATCTAACGAACGCCAATTTAAAAAAAGCCAATCTAAAAAAAGCTAATTTAACTAGAGCAAATTTGTGGGGAGCAGATCTGAGCGAGGCATTGTTAAATGACGCATATTTGTGTGGGGCAAATTTCAAAGAAGCGAATTTAAGCCATGCTGATTTGAGCCATGCCGATTTAAGGAGCGCAAATCTCAGTCATGCAAATCTTCAATATGCGCTCCTTAAGTGTTGCTCTATTTATGGCATATCGGTATGGAACGTAAAATTAAAAGGAGCAGTTCAAGAAAAGTTGTTTGTTAGTCCATACAATACAGATAGCACTYATGTAAATTTCCTCTATAATGCTATTCTCAAGTCTTGGGAAATTGAGTTAGATCTAGATCCCGACTTAGTGAATCAAATTAGAAATTTGCAAAATTCCTTTGAAAAAAGCCGAATAACAAAATAGTAATATTACCAAAAATTGTTAGTTGAGTTTTTWAAAACTTAGTAATATTACCYGACCAAATCTACAAAAAAAATTTGTTATTTTAACTGTTTTTTTATAGTATTAACTTGAGTTTAGTTGGCAAAATAATAGCAATTGTGTAAACMGTTATACGGTTAGCTTTTGRTCTTTAGAAATAAGCAATTTGCAATGCTTGGTTTGTAAATTTTGTTRTAACGCTTTGATATTTCAATATTTTTACATTTTTGGRAGTTTTTCATGTATACATCGTCGTTTGACTTTAGCAGTTTAATAGAACAACTGGAAAATTTGTTCGATCGCACYAACAATTTATATRRCAGTGGGGAWKGGGAAAGTAATTCTTCTTCTGACGTAGCTGCCGACAATTGGAAATTGATGGATGATAGCGATGGCAAAGATTACGAAATGATGGACGACATGAAAATGGATGGAGGTGATGATAATAGTGATGGCGAAGATTATGAAATGATGGACGACATGAAAATGGATG